>JBKJMP010000198.1:0-12141 GCA_046596395.1 Gemmatimonadaceae bacterium | reverse complement strand
GTCGCTGGTACCGGCCGCGCTCAGCGACGTCACCGCCGCGCAGTTCATTGCCGCGCTGCCCGACCTGGACGCGGAGTGGGCACGGCGCATCGAGGACGCCAACACGCGCGGCGAGGTACTCCGGTACCGCGCACGCTCCACGCGCTCCGGCGTGCGGGTTGGCCTCGTGAACAGCCCAGTGGGTAGCGCGCTCGCCTCGCTCGACGGCACGGACAATCTTTTCGTCTTCAACACCGCGCGGTATCGCGACCGGCCGCTCGTCATTTCCGGCCCGGGCGCGGGGACGGAAGTCACCGCGGCGGGGGTACTGGGCGACGTCCTGCGCCTGGTGGGGTCCCCATGATGGAGGCGTCCGACGCGTGCGCAATCCGCTATCGCGCCACGACGCCCGGTGGCATCGGGAACGTCGGCCCAGGGCTCGACGTGCTCGGGTGCGCCATTGCCGGTAAGCGCGACGAGGTAATCGCCGAATGGGCAGCGACGCCCGGTGTGACAGTGCTCGACCCGGGGCATCTCGAGCTTCCGCGGTCACCGATGCGGCATACGTCGGCAATCGCCGCTGCCGCCGTGCTCCACGACGCGATCCGACATGGTGCCGTGCTCCACGGAGAAGGAATTGCGCTTACGGTGAAGAAGGGGCTCCCCCTTTCCGGCGGGCAGGGAGGAAGCGCCGCGTCCGCGGTGGCAGGAGCGGCAGCGGCCAATGCCTTGCTGGGGAACGTGCTGGACACGCGCCAGCTCCTCGGATGCTGCCTGGTGGCCGAAGCGAAGGTGGCGGGCCGGCATCTCGACAACATTGCGCCGGCACTGCTCGGCGGAATCGTCCTCGTGCGTTCGATGGACCCCATCGAGGTGATTCGGCTTCCCGTACCGACAGGCCTGATCCTCGTGCTTGCACATCCGGCGCAGCGGTTGTCCACGTCGATGTCGCGACGCGTGCTGCCACGCGCGGTGAGTCTCGCCGTGGTGACGCACCAGATCGCACAGGTGGCCGCGATGGTATCAGCGTGTTACACGAACGACCTTGCGCTCTTCGGCCGCTCGATCGACGATCGCATCGCCGAGCCGGCGCGTGCGGCGCTGATTCCAGGATTCAGCGATGCGAAGCGTGCGGCAATCGATGCGGGAGCGCTGGGCATGTCCGTTTCCGGCGCTGGCCCGACGGCATTCGCGATTGCCGACGCGCCGGAGCGGGCGCACGCGATTGCCGCAGCGATGGCGCTGGCTTACGGCACGCATGCCATCCTGTGCACCACGATCGTGACGGAGATCGACATGCAGGGAACCATCGTGAGCGCGATATGAGCAGCTCCCTTGCGTGTGCGGGATGCGGCGCGGCGCTTCCAATCGACACGCCGCAATCCACGTGCGCCGCATGCGGCGGCCTGCTGGCGCTCGAGCATGCGCCAACGCAAACCGGGCTGGCGTTGCGTGCGCTTTTCGATGGCCGAGCGGCCATGACGGGAGATTCGAACACCCCGCACGAGCGCTCCGGCGTGTGGCGATTCCGCGAGATCGTGCTCGCGGCGAGCGACGCGGAGATCGTGAGCCATCCGGAGGGCAACACGCCGGTGCTGGTTCGTGCTGCCGTCGCGGCGCATGCGGGCGTGGATGCGTTGTACATGAAGCACGAGGGCCACAATCCCACCGGTTCGTTCAAGGACCGCGGCATGACGGTGGCGGTGACGCAAGCGCGGCGCATCGGCGCGCGCGCGGTGGCCTGTGCCTCCACAGGGAACACGTCGGCATCATTGAGCGCCTACGCGGCGCATGCGGGCATCCCGTCGTTCGTGTTCGTGCCGGAGGGGCGCATTGCGGGAGGGAAGCTCGCGCAGACGCTCGCGTATGGCGCGCGCACGCTTCAGATCCGTGGTGACTTCGACGCCTGCCTCAGGCTCGCGCGCGCCGCGAGTGAGCAGCTCGGCGTCTACCTCGTGAACTCAGTGAATGCGTTTCGCATCGAGGGGCAGAAGACGATCGTGCTGGAATTGCTCCAGCAGCTCGAGTGGAATGCGCCCGACTGGATCGCGCTTCCGGCAGGCAACCTGGGCAATACGTCGGCCTTCGGGAAGGCACTCGTTGAAGCGCATCGCTTCGGGTTGATCGATCGCATTCCGCGCCTGCTTGCGGTGCAAGCCGCCGGTGCCGCTCCGTTCGCGCAGGGGTTCGCGGAGCACTTCACGAAGCGCATCAGCGTGAGTGCGGAGACGCGCGCGACGGCCATTCGCATCGGGGACCCGGCTTCCTGGGATCGTGCGGTGCGAGCGATCGAGGCAACGAACGGCGTCGTGGAGTCGGTGACCGACGACGAGATTTTCGCGGCAAAGACTGTCGTGGATCGCTGTGGGGTGGGCTGCGAGCCGGCGAGCGCAGCCAGCGTAGCGGGCGTCCGGGCACTCGCGCGCCGAGGCGTGATTCGGAAGGACGAGCGCGTGGTCTGCATCCTCACCGGGCACCTGCTCAAGGATCCTGGCGGCGGTGAGACTCGCGAGGATCCCCGGGCCTATACGCCGGCCGAAGCGATGGTGCTATTGAAGCAGGAGACCGTCGGCTAGGGGACCCACTCCGCGACGAACAGGTTCGTCTCGCCGGGCTTTGCCTCGTTGCGATTCGACGCCCACACGACGCTCTTCCCATTGGGGCTGAACATCGGGAAGCCGTCGAACGACTGTTGCGTGGTGAGTTGCTCGAGCTCTGTTCCGTCGAGGTTCACCATGAAGAGGTCGAAGTTGCCGCTGCGCGGCTGACGGAAGTTCGACGAGAAGATGATGCGCTGTCCATCTGGCGCCCATGACGGACCGAAGTTGGCGCCGCCGAGCCGCGTGATCTGGCGCTGGTCGCTGCCGTCGGCGCTCATGACCCAAAGCTCCATGCGGTTCGGACGGACGAGGCGCTGTGCGAGCAGGTCGCGGTACTCGGCGAGCGCGCCGTCCACCGGATGCCAGGCGCGATAGACGATCTTCGTGCCGTCCGGCGACCACCACGGACCACCGTCGTAGCCGGGGCTGGTGGTGAGGCGGCGCATGTCGGTGCCATCGACGTTCATCGTGTAGATGTCGAGGTCGCCGTCCTTGAGCGACGTGAACACGATGCGCCGCCCGTCGGGGGAGACGACCGCCTCCGTGGTGTAGACGCCGTAGTTCGTGAGCCGGCGCGGATCGCTGCCGTCCGGCTTGGCCGTGTAGATGTCGAACGGGTCGAGGCGCCACACGTATCCCTTCGAGGGATCGGGCCTCTCCGGGCAGGCGTCCTGCACCGCGTGCGACGAGCCGAAGAGAATGCGCTCGTCATTCGCATAGAAAAAGCCGCACGTCGTCTTGCCCACGCCGTTGGACGCGCGGCGAAGGCCGGTGCCATCGACGTTCATCACGTACTGCTGGTCACAGGTGCGTCCGTCGCGTGTGCTCTGGAAGATCAGCCGCTGCCCATCGGCGCTGAAATACGCTTCGGCATTCTCGCCGCCGTTGGTGAGCTGGCGGATGTTGCGGAAATGGCGCTCCCCGGGCTCGGGGGCGAGGGTAGGAAGCGCGGGGGCGGGTACATGCGTCGCGCAGGAGAGCGCGCCGACGAGGATCGCGCCGAGCAGGAGGGACTTTCGTGAGATCATGGCTCCAAATGTAAAACGGGCACCCGCTGGAGGGTGCCCGATTCACCGATCTTTTACGTCCCGGTCAGGGGGCCCTTTTCGCTGCCGTCTGGTCGGTGGAGGGAGCCTTGGAATCCTGCGTCCGCGGCTGGGCCGCAGCGGCCACCGCGAAGAGGTCCTTCTGCGTGCTTCCCTTCTCCATCAGCTCGAGCGCCTTGCGCAGCGGCGCATCGAACTGGAGGTCGCGGCGCTTGGCAGTGGAGTCGCCGCCGACGTAGCGAGCCACGCGCTGTTCCAGCAGGCGATCGACATAACGCGAGGCGCCATCGTACTGCGCGCGTTCCACGACGACGCCTTTCGCCGCGAGGCGGCGATGGAGCTCGTCGCGCCAGGCGGCCTGCACACGGAAGTCGCGCGGCGTGCCACGCGAGAGCTCCAATGCATAGTCGGCCAGCAGGACGTACACCTCCTGCGACTTGGGTGCGATTGCCTTCGCGAACGCCTGTTCGGCGGTCGTGAGGGTGTCGTCGCGAACCAGCACGTCGGGGGCGACGCCGCCGCCGCCGTACACGAGGCGTCCGGCATCAGAGCGATAGGCCGGGCGCGCCTTCTTCTTCGCCTCGGTCTCGAGCGAGTCCGGCGCCACTTCTACGAAACGACCGTTCTCGATCTTGCGCTCGCGCTGGATGCTCCGGCCACTGGGCGTGTACCACTTTGCGGTGGTGATCTTGAGCGCATAGCCGCCCTCGAGGGGAAACAGCGTCTGCACGAGCCCCTTGCCGAAGCTCGTCGTGCCGATCACCAGCGCGCGGTCATGATCCTGGAGCGCACCGGCGACGATCTCGCTGGCGGACGCCGTGTACTCGTCGGTGAGGACGGTAACGGGAATCGTCGGGAATGCGGGCGCGCCGCGCGTGCCATAGCTCTGCGTCTCGTTCGAGCGAGAGCGCACGCTCACGATCTCCTGTCCTGCGCCAAGGAACAGGTTGGACATCGTGATGCTCTGGTCGAGGATGCCGCCGGGGTTGCCGCGCACATCGAGCACGATGCCCTTGACGCCCTCCTTCTGGAGCCGGGCGACCGCGGCCTTGACCTCATCCGATGCAGTCTCGTTGAAGCGCTGCACGGGGACGTACCCGATGCGATTGTCGAGGACGATTGCGTAGGGAACGGCCGGGATGTGAATGACGCGACGGGTGAAGTTGATGGCGATGGGCTCGGTCACGCCGGGCCGTCCGAACCTGACCGTCACCTTCGTCCCTTCCTTGCCGATCAGGTATTCGGACACCTGCGACGTTTTCCAGCCGCGCGTGGAGAGCGAATCCACGAAGAGAATCTTGTCACCCTCACGGATACCTGCCGCCTCGGCGGGCGTGTGCGGGAACACCTTGCTGATCGTGATTGCACCCTGCTGATCCTCGATCTGCATGCCGATGCCCGCATAGCGACCGTTCGTCTGCTGCGAGAAGCTGGCGAGCTCCTTTGGCGAGAACAGCTCGCTGTAGGGGTCGTTGAGCTCCTTCACCACCCCCCGTGCGGCCTTCTCGTATAGCGCTGCGGCGCTGACGGTGTCGACGAACCGCTGGGAAACGAGGTTGAGGACCTGACCGAAGACTTTCGCGCCGTCCGCGGTTTCCTTGTTCTGGATGAGGAATCCGCCGGCGACGACCGGCAGGAGGATGATCGCGAGCAGGGCTGAGCGACGTCGCATGGGCGGCCAGTTGAAGTGGGCTGTCTTTATTGTATACGGCGTGCTACGGCCGCTGTTCCCTCGGCGCGCTCGAGCTCGCCGAGGTCGAGGAGGCTGCGCCAAGCGATCTTTCGTCCTTCCCGGAATCGCTTCCGGCTGATGCGCAACCCGTCGCTGGTGAGGTGCACCGTATATGGCTCCCCGTTGATTTCGATTTCCCTGCGCAGCGGTGTCGTCAGTTTGGTCGTCATGGCGGGGTCAGGGTGGACGTGCGCTAAGAATGCCTCATCGTGGGGTCAGAGTGCCTCATCGTGGAGTCAGAGTGCGTCATCTGTGCGTCATCTGCTCGCGATCTGGGGTCAGAGTGGGCGCGACCCTAGCATGTAGTCCACGAACCACTCGCGCTGGTGCTGCCGAATGAGTGCGTTGCGCAGGACGCCGGCGGCGACCAGCATGTCGTGCGCCGGCTGGAGGACGCGCTGTAGGTGCGACGGGTACCGCTGGTTGAGTGGAAGCTGCTCGGCGAGGCGGTCCAGGCCGATCCGCCAAGTGAGGCGCTCTTCCGCACGTGCGACCTCGAGCAGGCGGTAGAGCCGGCGTGCGACGGGTGATGCGAGCGACCAGTAGCACGCCGCAGAGAGGCTGACCACGTGATCGGCAGCGAGATTTTCGCGCACCACGGCCGACAGCACCACGCGTGCAACGCCCGGTTCGGCAGTCGCCATTGTGTTGAAGAGGGGAAGTTGTTCGCGATCCATCGTCCGCCGCCGTTCCACCGCCACGGCCGTGAGGAGCGTGAAGCGGACGTCGCTCCGGCCGCCACCAGCCATGCTCTCATAGACGCCCTGTGATTCCAGGGTTGTGCGTTCGAGCCGGCCCAGCGCACTGCGAAGCTGTTCGTACGTGCGACCGTCTACGCGGCGGCCCATCGCGCGCAGGAACGCGTGCAGCGTGAACGAGATAGCGCCGTCGGCGGGCTCGTTCGCCTCGTGGTACCGCCGGAGCAACTCGACGTAGACGTCCTGATCGAACGTGCCAGGGAGACGATCGCCGGGACTCGGGAGCACGCGCCACCGGCCACCCTGCGCATCGCCGAACGAGATGGTGCCGTCCTCCGCGGAGTCGCTGAGACGAAACAGCGGCAATGCCTCGAGCGACCGGTCCAGCCGGATCGCGCGTGCGACTGCCCGTCTCCTCGCGACGACTCCGGTCACCGCACGGGGATCAGCTGACCGTTCACGACGCGCGCGTCTTCGGAGCAAAGCCAGAGTACGACCTTCGCCACGTCCTCACGGGACACGTAGGCGGCATCTGTTCCCATCGCGGCCAGATTGGCCGCGGTTCGAATAGACGTAGGTGCGACAGCGTTGGCGCGAACACCATTCGGCCCTTCCTCCTGTGCGATGGACTGCATCAGCGAGACGAGCGCACTCTTGGCGGCCGCATATGCAGACACGCCGGCCGTCCGGCCGCCTGGAAGCACCGCCTCGGACGCGAAGAACACGAGGGAGCCCTTCGAGGCACGGAGCATCGGCAGAAAGGCCCGCGCGGTGAGGTAGGCGGAAGTGGCATTGATCGCGAACTGCCTCGTCCAGATGGATGCGTCACTCTCGCTGACCGGGCCGCTGCGCGCGAACCCTCCAGCGAGATGCACGAGTGCATGAACGCGGCCGCCCGTGGCGTCGCGCACGCGATCGGCGAGCAGGGCGACGGCGCTCTCGTCGGTGAGGTCCGCGCCAAGTGCGGCAGCGCGGAGGCCCGCGGCGACGAGCGCCTCGGCGCGCGCGCGGGCATGACCCTCCACACGGTCCACGAGAAAAACGCGAGCGCCCCGTTCAGCGAAGGCACCGGCCACCGTTTCCCCGACCTGTCCCTCGCGACCTGCGCCCGTGAGCACGATGCTGCGTCCGGCAAAATCCATTCAGTTCCCCTACGGCTCAGGCCCGTCCGTGCCCTCGGCGACAAACCGGGCTCGACCTGATGGCATGAAGTATGTGATAGGAGGAACCCAAATGCGAAAAATGCTGCGGGTCAAGCGTGTCTCGATCGTTCTAGGCGTGCTCATCGTGCTTGGGCTTGCCCTCGCCGGAATCCTCTCGTTCACGCGAGGGACGCCGGTGAAAGCCGTCGTGGCCATTGGAGACAAGGATGGCCCTCCAGTCATCACCGATTCGCTCTTTTCCCGGGCGATGCAACTATACACCGGGATCAACCTCACCAAGGGGAACGCCGCACAGCTGATGCTCGACGGCGATGGGACGTATCCCCAACTCTGGCGAGACCTCCGCGCGGCCAAGCGCACCATCACGGTGCAGATGTACTACTCGCAGCCCGGGGCGGTCGCCGACACGATGGCGGCGGTGCTCAAGGAGAGGGCGCGAGCGGGGGTCCGGGTGCTCTTCGTGCTCGACGCGTTCGGGTCCCAGAATCTCAAGCTCGCCTGGGCCGAGGACCTACGTGCGGCCGGTGTGGAGATCGGCCTCCTGCGGCAGCTGCACTGGTACTCGCTGCACAACGCGACCGATCGGTCGCACGTGCGCGTGGTGGTCGTGGACGGCGAGATCGGATACACGGGAGGTTTCGGGCTGGCGGACTACTGGCTCGGCAACGGGCGGACGGACGGGCAGTGGCGCGAGACGAACGTACGCTTCGAGGGACCCTCGGTGATGGGACTTCAGGCGGCTTTCGCGGCCGCCTGGGCCGAGTGCACGGGCGAGCTCATTGCTGGCGACACCTTCTTCCCCAAGAAGGCTTTTGTGAACGTGGATGGCGGTCTCACGGCGGGACTCTTCTTCGCGTCCCCGACGGCGGGAAGCACGCCGGCCGAGCGGTTCATCGCGCTGTCGATCGCGAGTGCGCGGCGGACGATGTACGTGGCCAACTCGTACTTCGTGCCCGACGACGACTTTCGCCGTCTGTTGCTCGCCGCGGTGAAGCGCGGCGTGGACGTGCGGATCCTGACGGTGAGCGAGAAGACGGACGTGAAGACGACCCTCCTCGCCGGCCGCTCCCGTTACGAGGAGATGCTGGAGGGCGGGATCCGGATCTACGAGTACATCCCCTCGATGATGCACGCGAAGACGTTCATCATCGATGGTCAGTGGGGCACGGTCGGCTCGATGAACTTCGACAACCGCTCGCTCGCCTTCAACAACGAGTCCAACTTCGTCTTCCTCGACACGGCGCTGGGCGCGAAAATGGACTCGGTGTTCATGGACGACCTGACGCGATCGAAGGAGATCCTGCTTCCCGAGTTCGAGAAGCGATCGTGGCTCGAGAAGACGAAGGAGAACGTCGCGGCGACCCTGTCGAGAATTCTCTAGCGGATGTCGGCGCGACCGAGGGCGGCGCGCACGGCCTCGCGCATCGCGAGCAGGGCTTCATCGCGTGCAGCCGGGGCGTCGTCACGGACGTGAATCTCGATGCCGTCGGCCACTGGAACCCGGCGCCAACTCGCAGGGCGGTCCTCGTCCGTGTTCCGGACGGTCACGTCGGCCTGGGCGCCGAGCGCGGGGGCGAGGGAGGCGGCCACGCGGCGCTCGAGCATGTCGCCGGTGACGTCACCCATCTCGCCCTTGATGGTGTCGAGCGTGGCGCCCTCGCGCTGGCGGATCTTGATCGCCAGCAATTGGAGCAGGTGGCGGTAGTTGTACGTCGCCGCGGTACCCGCGCCATCCGGACGGTCCATCAACCCGCTGGCAACGTAGAACCGGACGGAGCGCGCGCTGGGTGACACACGCGCGGATGCGTTGGTGGGACGAATGCCGGCGGCGTCGACGAGGGCGGTGACGTGAGCGGCCAGCCCCCTCGCGTTCCAGGGGGCATGACGCGAATGGGCACGCAGTAACGCGACAGGAGAGGGTGTGTGTTCAGCCATGGGCGAGAAGATAACCCGCGCGACGCCACTCGGCGGTGTCAGGCGGAGGCTGGGGGCAGAACGATGGTGACCGTGGTTCCTCCCTCGATGCCGCTCTCGATGCCGATGGTGCCGGCGTGCTCGGCGATGATCCGCTGGGCGACGGCGAGGCCGGTACCCGTCGCGCCGGGTTTGGTGGAGAAGAAGAGCTCAAAGGCGCGGGCGAGCACCTCGGGCGGAGTGGGGGGACCCTCGTTGGTGAGCCTGCACCGCCACCCGCCGTCGGGCTGAACGGACGCATGCAGGTGCAGGTCGGTGCCTTCGGGGGCCGCGTCCACGGCGTTGGCCAGGACATTGGTAAACGCGTGCGTCAGCTGGCCGGCGTCGATTGCACAGCGGGCACGCGATGTGGAACGTGTGCGGGGGAGCAGGAGCGCGCGCGATTCCAGGCGCCCGAGCTGCTCCTCGATGACCGTGTCCCACACGCCATCTGGATCGCCGGGCACGAGGTGCAGCGGCGTGGGGCGACCATACTCGAGCAGCGCGCTGGCCATGTTGTTCAACCGTTCCACTTCGCGCAGGATCCGCCCGACGTTCTTCTCGACGACGGGGTCGTCCTGCACGCGGAACCGCAGCAGCTGCGCGGCGGACGTGATGCCGAGGAGCGGCTTTCGCAGCTCGTGGGCGACGCCGGTGAGTGCGTCGAGTACTGCCCGCTCCGTGGGTTGCATGCCCGAAGCTACGACCCGCGGCCTGCCGGGGGAAGAAAACACGAACGGGGTGGGGTCGAAGGACCCCACCCCGCTCGCCCTGCAACCAGGGAAAGCCTAGCGGCGCGACTTCTTCGCGGCCTTTTTGCTCGACTTGCCTGCCGACTTCTTCGCTGGAGCGGCCTTCTTCGTGCTGCCCTTCTTCGCCGGTGCCTTCCCGGCCGGCGCTTTCTTGCCTGCGCCCTTCTTCATCGGTGACTTCTTCGCCGGTGCCTTTGCGGGCGCCTTCTTGGCAGCGGCTTTCTTGGCGGGAGCCTTCTTTGCGGGAGCGGCCTTCTTGGCTGGCGCCTTGGCAGTGGTCTTCGCCGGTGCCTTCGCCGCCGGCTTTGCGGCAGGCTTTGCGGCAGGCTTCGACGCCAGGGCGGCCTTGGCCGGTGCCGCCTTACTCGGCGCTGCCTTGGCTGGCGCCTTGGCCGCTGGCTTTGCGGGCGCGGCAGCAGGCACGGTGAACGCCGATCCGTGATTGATGTGCCCCTTGTTTCCCGGATCCTTGATGGCCGCGTGCTTGGAGACCGTCACGGGCGCCTTGGGAGCGCTCGAACCACCGGAGATGGGGCGTCCGCTGCCCCCGGACTTCGGCGCGCGCGCGACTACGAGCGGGCTTTCCTCCTCCTCCTCTTCTCCATCCACGACGGGGCTCGCCAGTCCACCCTCCTCGTCTTCCTCGTCGGAGTCGTCGGTGCTATCCCAGAGGTCGTCGCTGTCGTCCTTGTGGGTTGTCCAGCCGCCGTCCTCCTCGTCATCGTCGTCGTAGGACGACGAGCTTCCGCCGCCGCCGCCGTAGCCAAGATCGTCGACGTCATCGTCGCGATCGGAAAATCGGAGATTCTCGTTCAACTCGTCACCGCGCGGCATCACTGCCTCCTCTTGAGAATAGGAACAGTCGGACCAGCGTTCGACCCGATGGCAGCGCCCGCGTGCACGTCGTGTGCCCTGCGGTCATGCCAGGCAATCCGACACCTTCACCCTTGTAAGGCCGCGCGCGGAATCCGTCAAGCGGATTCCGCGCGCATTCGCCTTCAGGCCCGAGCGCCGCCGCGAAAACTCAGTCGCCGGTGGCCGGCTCCGGCATGGCGCCGTGGGCATCGTGATCGGCGGCCGACGTGAGCCGCGAGCTCACCCAGCTCCCCACGTCGTCCAGGAGCGTGTACACCACCGGCACCACGAAAAGCGTCAACAGCGTGGACGTGATGAGGCCACCCACCACCGCGCGCGCCATCGGCGCCCTGGCCTCGGCCCCCGCGCCGATCGCGAACGCCAGCGGCAGCATGCCAAAAATCATCGCCACGGTCGTCATGATGATCGGGCGCAGGCGGATGCGTCCGGCCGAGAGCAGCGCCTCGTGGCGGTCCGTGCCCGACTCGCGGAGCTGATTGGCGAAGTCCACGAGGAGGATGCCATTCTTCGTGACGAGCCCCATGAGCATGATCACGCCGATCATCGTCATCACGTTCATCCCCCCTCCCGTCATCAGCAGGGCCAGGGCGACGCCGATGAAGCTGAGCGGCAGCGCCAGCATGATCGCCAGCGGCTGGAGGAAGGATCCGAAGAGCGAGGCGAGGATCAGGTAGATGAACACGACGGCGAGGATGATCGCCTCGAGCACGTAGCCCTTTGTTTCCTCGAGGCTCTGGACGTCGCCCGTGAACACGGTGCGATAACCGGGCGGCAGGCCGATGTTCGCGATCGCCTTCTTGACGTCGTTGGCGACGTTACCCATCGAAAAGCCAGGCAGCACGCCCATGGAGATCGAGACCTGCTGCTCCAGCTCGCGACGCTCGATCTGCTGCGGCCCAACGCCGGCACGGACGTCGGCGACCTGGGAAAGTGGCACCACGGCCACAAGCCCATTGGCGCCCATTCCCGTCGCGGCCACCGGCAATTGCCTCACGTCCTCGGCATTGTTGCGGAGCGAGTCCGGGAAGACCACGACCACGTCGTGCGGGTAGCCCTGCTCGTCCTCCCAGAAGGTCGCGCGCTCGCCGGAGAAGAGCGGCTGGAGCGTCGCGGCTACACTGCCGACACCGAGCCCGGCGCGCCATGCCTCCTGCCGGTCGACGCGGACGTCGAGTTGCGGGATGTCGCCATCCTCGCTCGAATTCGGCTCGGCCACCCCCGGGACGGTCCTGACCGCCTGGAGTACGCGTCAAGCTCGCGGCCGAGCGCGTACTCCAGGCGGTCAGGACCGTCCCGGGGGTGGCCGAGCCGAATTCGAGCGAGGATGGCGACATCCCGCAAC
>JBKJMP010000636.1:0-2673 GCA_046596395.1 Gemmatimonadaceae bacterium | reverse complement strand
AGCACCTGGTAGACGCTCGACACCCCGATGAGCGTGAGTCCATTGCGGAACACGCCCACCACGAGCGCGCCCACGAGTGTGCCGAATACCGCGCCGCGCCCGCCGAACAGGCTCGTCCCACCGAGCACTACCGCGGTGATCGCCTCGAGATTCTCGGCCTGCCCCGCATTGGGATCACCGACGCCGGTTCGCGCCACTGACAGCAGCGCCGCGAGTCCATAGCACATCCCGGCGACGACGTAGACGCCGAGCAGGACCCGCGGCGTCGCAATGCCGGAGAGCCGCGCGGCTTCGGGGTTGTTGCCAACGGCGTATACGTGCCGGCCGGCTGCGGTTTGCGTCAGGACGAACGTGGCCACTGCGTACAGCAGGAGCATCACGACCGCACCATACACCACCGCCGTGTTCCCCACCTGGAACGTGCCGCCGAGCGCCGTCATCGAGTCGGGGACGTCGGTGACCGTCTGCGAGTCGGAGTACAACTGCGTGATGGCGAACGCGATGTTGAGCGTGCCGAGCGTGACGATGAACGGCGGAAGCTTGAGTCGCGTGACCAGCATGCCGTTGATGAAACCGAAGGCGGTCGTCGCGCCGATGCCGCAGGCGATTGCTACCGGGACCGGCACTCCATGCTCGACGGCGAGTGTCGTCATGACGATGCCGCCCAGCGCCATGACCATGCCGCAGGAGAGGTCCACGCCGGCGGTGAGGATGACCAGGGTCTGCCCCACGGCGATCACCCCGACGACCATCACCTGCTGGAGCACGATCGACAGGTTCTCGCCGGTGAGGAACCGGTCGCTCTTGATCCCGAAGAACGCGCACGCCAGCAACAGCGCGACGAGTGGGCCGAGTGTCGCGGGTGCTGGCAGGCGGAGCTTCATGCCGCGGCTGCTACTTGCGACCGAAGCAGAGTGCGAGTCCGGTCTTTACGTCCCTGCTCTCCACGCCGGCCACCGGCTTCGCCGCAATCAGCGCGACGCCCGTATCCGTGTAGCCGCTCGGCTTCCTTCCACTCCGGATGAACGTCATCGCGGCGGCGACGCCCATCTCGGCCATCTTCATCGGATACTGCTGCGCCGTGGCGGCGATCTTCCCGCTGGCGACGTCGCGCACTCCCTGGCAGCCGCCGTCCACCGACACGAGCACGACGTCCTTCTCGCGGCGCCGCGACTTGAGCGCCTTGAAGGCGCCGGCTGCGGTGGGCTCGTTGATCGTGTAGACGACGTTGATGTCGGGATTCTTCTGGAGGCAGTTCTCCATCGCCGTCTGCCCGCGCGACTGGTCGCCGTAACTATCGGCCATGCACACCACCTCGGCCGGCTTGCCGAGCGTGTTGACGGTGCGATCCGGTGCAGCGAGGCCAAAGCCCTTGAGGAATCCGTTGTGCCGCTGCGCGCCGACCGGGTGGCCGGGAATGAGATCGAGCGTCGCGATGCGGGCCGGTTTCCCCTTGAGTGCTGCGCGCGCGTACTGACCGATGAGCGTGCCGGCGCGGTAGTTGTCGGTGGCGAAGAGTGCGTCGGCGGCGTCGACGGGATCGGACGGGCTGTCGAGCGCGATGACGAGAATGCCCTTCGCGCGCGCGCGGCGGATTGCGGGGACGATGGCCTTCGCGTCGCTGGGCGTGATCATGATGACCTTCGCCCCCGCGGCGATCATGTTCTCGATCGCGGCGACCTGTCCGGCGTTGTCACCGTCGTTCTTCCCTGCGCCCGAGAGCAGCCGCGCGCCGTTGGCCTTTGCGGCGGTTTCGGCGCCCTTCTTCATCATCACGAAGTACGGGTTCGTTTCGGTCTTCGTGATGAGGCTGATCGTTGGCTTCTGTGCTCCGGCGAGTGCCGGAAGGGCGAGAAGCAGAACGAACGGAACTGTGCGCCGAGCCTGCATTGGCCACCATGAAGGGAAGGATGTAGTCGTAATTGAATCACTGGCACGCACGGGGCAAGCATTGGCCGCGCGGGGCGAGCGTCGAGGGTTCGGCAATCAGGATCGGATCAGGCCGTCGCCGAAAAGCGCAGCGGCAGGTGCTTCGGTCCGTGAACGAGTGGCGCATCGCGCGGCTCCCAGCGCCGGACGCGCGTGCGTGCGAGGTCTGGGAACCGCGAGAGCAGGTCGGGCAGCGCGATCCTGAGCTCCAGCCGCGCCAGCGCGGCGCCGATGCAGAAATGAATGCCATGGCCGAATGCGATGTGCGCCGACGCGTCCCGATTGATGTCGAAGCGGTCAGCGTGCATGAATTCCCGCGCATCGTGGTTCGCCGAGCCGATGACCGGAAGCACGAGCGCGCCGGCGGGGATCCGCTGGCCGTGGAGCTCGACGTCTGCGCGCGCGCACCGAAACACGATCTGCACGGGCGAGCGATAGCGGATCACCTCCTCGATGGCTTGCAGCATCAACTCCGGCTGCCGACGTAACTGTGCCAACTGGTCCGGGTGCTCCAGGAAGGCGACGATCGCGTTGGCGAGGGTATTGGTCGTAGTCTCGGTGCCCGCAGAGAGCAGCAACTTCACGAAGCCCGGAATCTCCTCTTCGGTGAGCCGCTCCCCATCCACCTCGGCCGCAACGAGCCGCGCCAGCAAGTCGTCGCGAGGGTATGTTCGTCGCACGTCCATCGCGCTGCCGAGCGCGATCCTCATCTCTTCCGAGACGGCGACGTACTCCTGCGCTGCA
>JBKJMP010000385.1:0-3405 GCA_046596395.1 Gemmatimonadaceae bacterium | reverse complement strand
ACCCAGCGCGATGGGTCGATGAGGTCGACGTCCCGCGTGCACAGCGAGCTGGGAACCGAGAGGGGTTTTCCATGGGCGGCATCGGCAATCGCGCGCGTCGTCGTCGGCGTCGAGCGTGTCGAGCAGCTGCGCGAGATCGTCGATGCCGCCCATGGAAAACCCCTCTCGGTTCCCAGGTCGCTGTGCACGCGGGACGTCGACCTCATCGACCCCTCGCGCTGGGTGCGCCCCGCTTAATTTCCTGCATGGACGTCACCCGCCGCATCACGAAATCCGACCAGTCACAGGAGTTCTCGCGCCGCCTGAACGCGCTGATTCCCGGAGGCGCCCACACCTACTCGAAGGGTGACGACCAGTTCCCGTCCAACGCGCCTGCCGCCATCACCCACGGTCGCGGCGCGCACGTGTGGGACATCGATGGCAACGAGTTCATCGATTGCAGTATGGGATTGACGTCGGTGAGCATCGGTCATGGGTACGAGCCCGTATCGCGCGCCGTGGCCGATGCCGCAGCCAAGGGCACGAACTTCCAGCGGCCGAGCGCCGACGAACTCCCGGCCGCCGAGCATTTCCTGGCGAGCGTCCAGTCTGGTGAGATGGTGAAGTTCTCGAAGAACGGGTCGACGGTCACGACGGCAGCGATCAAGCTTGCACGAGCGTACACCGGGAGAAACCGCGTGGCGCTCTGCCGCGATCACAGCTTCTTCAGCTACGACGACTGGTTCATCGCGACGACCCCGTGCGATCGCGGCATTCCCGACGAGACGCGCCGGCTGAGTGTGCACTTCGGCTACAACGACGCCGCATCGGTGGAGGCGCTGTTTTCTCAGCCCGGCCACGACATCGCGTGCCTCATCATGGAGCCGGTCACCGACGAGCCGCCGGCGGATGGATTCCTCGCGCGCGTCCGCGAACTCTGCACGACGCATGGCGTCGTCTTCATTCTGGATGAAATGGTGTCCGGCATGAAATGGGGCGTCACCGGCGCTCAGGCGTATTTCGGGGTGCAGCCTGACCTGACGACGTGGGGCAAGGGAATCGCAAACGGATTCTCCTGCTGCGCACTCACTGGCAGGGCCGACATCATGGAGCTCGGAGGCATCCAGCGCGCGGGCGAAGATCGCGTGTTCCTCATCTCGACGACCCATGGCGCCGAGACCACCGGGCTGGCGGCGATGCACCAGACGCTGCTGGAGTTCGAGCGACACGACATGGTGGCGCGCAACTGGCGGCGCGGAGAGCGTCTCGCGCGGGAGACCCGCCAGGTCGTCGATCGACATGGGTTGGGAACGCACCTCCGCGTCACCGGTTATCCGTGCCTGCTCTCATTCGAATGCGGCGACAGCTCAGGCGCGATCAGCGCAAGCTATCGGACGCTCCTGATGCAGGAGATGATCGCGCGGGGTGTCCTGTTTCAGGGCATCTTTTATTGCACGTGGTCTCATCAGGAGGCGGAGTTGGACTACGTCGTCACGGCGTTCGACAGCGCGTGCGGCGCGTACCGCACGGCCATCGATGCGGGCACGTGCGACGGCCTGCTCGTGGGCCCACCCGTGAAACCCGTCTTCCGCCGAAAGATCTGAGTCGCGGGGCGTCCGCTCATCGCGCGAAGGCGCGCGTCAGCTTTTCGCACGCGGCGACCACATCGCGCGCGTCCGCCTCACTCATTCCGGGGAAAATCGGCAGCGAGATGATGGACTCGTACGCCGTTTCGGCAACCGGGCAGTCACCCCGCCTCGTGCCGAGGCGTTCCCGATAGAACCGATGCAGGTGGACGGGAAAGTAATGGACGTTGCCACCAATCCCCTGACGACGCAGCTCTCGCAGAAATTCGTCGCGGTCGGTCGACAACAGGTCCAGCCGCAGGCGAACGACGTAGAGGTGATACGCGTGACTTACGTCGTCGCGAACGGCAAGCGGCAGGATGGCCGGAATGTCGGCGAACGCCGCATCATAGTAGCGCGCGATCGCCTGACGTCGCGCGACACTGGGGGCGAGCTTGCGGAGCTGGCTCGTGCCGAGCGCGCACTGCACGTCCGACAGGCGGTAGTTGTAACCGAGGTCGATCATCTCGTGAAACCAGACGCCCGAAAGCTCGCGCTCGCGACGGTCGCTCGAGATGCCGTGGTTCCGGAAGAGGCGCATGCGGGCGGCCAGAGCGGGGTCGTCCGTCGTGATCATCCCCCCTTCGCCGGTCGTGATGTGCTTCACCGGATGCAGGCTGAACGTGTTGAGGTCCGCGAGCCGTCCGACTGCGCGGCCGCGATAATGTCCGCCAAGCGCGTGGCAGGCATCGTCCACGAGGTGAATGCCTGCGTCGTCGGTCAATTGACGCAGCCGGTCGTAGTCGCACGGATGGCCGGCGTAGTCCACGGAGATCACGGCCTTTGTGCGCGACGTGATCCTGCGCGCCACCTCCGCCGGGTCGAGAAGGAGCGTATCCGGATCGACGTCCGCGAACACGGGCGTGCCGCCTTGATACAGCACGCAGTTTGCCGATGCGGCAAACGTCATCGCGGGGATGATCACCTCGTCACCCGGACCGATGCCGAGCGCGAACATCGCACAATGGAGCGCTGCGGTGCCACTGGACACGGCGACCGCCTCGGCCGCGCCGAGGTGATCGGCGAAGGCGCGCTCGAACTCGACGACCCGTGGTCCGGTCGTGAGCCAGTCTGAACGGAGCGCGGCGACGACGGCCGCGATATCCTCGTTGTCTACCGACTGCCGGCCGTATGGGAGGGTCGTCTCCCGAACTGGAGTGGCCAGCAGGCCATCCTTGGTAGCCGCATCCGGCGCCTCCGTATCCGACATTCCGTATCCTCCCCACACTAGAGACTGCCCTCGCGGCAATGTACTCTTCGCTTACTCAATGCACACCACCGGCCGGCCCTCCATCTCCACTCTCGACTCCGGCGCCACGGCAGGGTGATGCCCAACCTGGATACACTCGTCCTGGAAGCGTTCACCTGGACGCCGCACCTCGAGACAGCGGGTGAGATCGCGCTCAAGGATGCATCCGCTGGACGACGGACCGGCTTTCTCTTCCTGCGCGTGCGCAATCCGGACGAGAGAATGCCGCGGGCGTCGCGCTTCACGCTGGGGATGTTCAGCCGCCGGAACAAGGTTGTGCAGCTCGAGCAAGTGCTCAGCCGCTTCGGCGTGATCGTCGTGAAGGAGCCGCGCGTGTCGGCTCGTGCACAGCGCGACATTCGTCAGTTCGTGGCCGATGCGCCTGCATCGCTGGACGCACTGCGACAGTATCGCTACGGAGCAGCGAGACTCGGCGTGGGAGTGGTGTCTTCGCTCGTGGCGGGCACCCTGGATCCCTATCCGGAACCGTCCAGACATCGCTCGCTGCTGAGGGCATATCTGGCAGGAGCGGCCACGTGCTTCGAGGTGGCG
>JBKJMP010000342.1:0-7248 GCA_046596395.1 Gemmatimonadaceae bacterium | reverse complement strand
ACCGGATCGGGTGCCCTGGTGGAGGTGTCGGGCCAATTCGGCCTCGACAGCACGTTCAGCGGCACGCTCGCGTACAACGTAGACATCGACTCGCTGGCGAGCTTCGCGCGCTTCATTCCCGGGGCAAGCGCGCCGGATTCGGGTGTGGTCAAGCCGCGGCCACGCCTGGCGTTCGAGGCACTCGTGCGCGCGCGCGCGGATTCGGCGCGGCTCGCGAGGGAAACCGAGGTTGCCCGCGCGGCGAACAACTCGCGCCCGGTCACGCTCACCGTGCCAGTGGACACGCCGCGCGCGGTGCCGCGTGGTCTCCTCGCCGGCTCCTTGAAGGCGAAGGGCACGATCACTGGCTCCGTTGACCGGTTCTCGCTCGAGGGAAACGGCAGCGGTGAGAAGCTCATGGTGCGCGGCAGCTCCGCGCGTCGAATCGAGGCCACGTACAGCTGGATGGATGCGCGCACGCGGACGTCGAAGCTGACGGCGGCGATCCGCGCCGACACGGTGAGCGCACTTGGCTTCGCGTTCGACAGCCTCGCGGGAGACCTGAGCTATATCGCGCCGAGCGGCACCGTTGCGCTCCGGGTGCGACAGGGATCCGAGCGGGACTATGGCCTGGAAGGCGACTTCACGCTCGACAAGGCGCGAAACGAGTTGCGGCTCAAGGACGTCGCGCTTCGCTTCGACACCACCACCTGGCGCACCACGCGCACATCCACCATTCGCTTCGGCACCGCCGGTGTCGAGGTCGTGAACCTCGAGTTGGTGAGCGGCCCTGGACGGCGCATCTTCGCGAATGGACTCCTACCCACCAAGGGTGTGGCGAACTTCGATCTCGAGGTCACCGACTTCGCGGTGGAGAACGTGGCCGAGCTGCTCCAGAGCGACCTGCCCATCACCGGGCGGCTCAACCTCGACGCGCACGTAACAGGAACGGCCGAGGATCCTCGCATCGATGGGAAGATCGATTTTCTCAAGGGCACCTACAACCTCACCGCCGTTCCCGAGATTCGCGGCACGTTTGCGTACGCCAACCAGCTGCTGACCACGAAGGCGACGGCTGTCGATTCCACGGGCCTCGTGCTGGCGAGCGTGGACGGCACGTTGCCGATCAACCTTGCGCTGTCGGGCGTCACGGGATCGCGCCTGCTCGACCTGCCGATGAACGTGGCGCTGGTGTCGGACAGCTTGCCGCTCTCGCTCATCCCGCAGTTCACCACAGCCATCAGCGAGATCAGCGGCCGCGCGCTCGTCAATGTGAAGATGACCGGCTCGTTGAAGAAGCCGTCGCTGGTGGGCAGCATCACGCTCGACAGCGTGAGCTTCACCTTGGCAGCTACCGGGACGAACCTCGAGAACGTGAGCGGCGCGATCCGCATGACGGGCGATACTGTCTTCGTGGACTCCATCGCCGGCTCTGCGGGAGGGCCTGTCCGTATCGGAGGCACGGTTGCTGTTGGCAACTGGCGCGAGCCGTCGTTCGACCTCGAGCTCGTGGCGGAGGATGCCCAATTGCTGAACAACTCCACGGGCGACATCCACGCCGACGCCACGCTCCAGCTCACGGGACCAATCACCAAGCCGTCGGTGACCGGAAGCGTGAACATCCCGCACGGCGTCATCTACATTCCCGAGTCGCGGGGCAAGAAGCTGATCGGCGTGGGGGATCCGTCGCTCTTCAGCGTCGTCGATACGTCGATGAAGCTCCAGCGCGAGCTGTTCCCGGCGCAGTCACCGCTGTTCCGGAACTTGAGCGTCGAGGTCGAGCTCTCGATCGAGCGGAACACGTGGGTTCGCTCACGCGACGCCAATGTCGAGATCTTCACCGACGGCGCGATGAGCGTGAAGGTGCTCGGCGACGCCCTCACGCTGACCGGTGCGGTAGACGCGGATCGCGGCGAGTACACCTTCCTGAGCAAGCGCTTCCAGATCAAGCGCGGATCTGCGTTGTTCATTGGCACCCCCGACCTGAACCCCACGCTCCAGATCACGGCGGAGTACCAGGTAAAGCAGGTCGCTGCGACGACGACGAACATCCGGGTCCTCATCGGCGGCACGCTTCAGGCGTTGCGCATCTCGCTCGAGAGCGACGCACAGCCGCCGTTGTCGCAGAGCGACCTGCTCAGCTACCTGGCGTTCGGCGAGCGTTCGAGCTCGCTGCTCCAGTTCAACCAGACGTCGCTCTCGGCGCAATCGGGGGGGAACCTGCTGAACGTGGCCGGTAGCCGGCTCGCTGGTATCGCCGTCGGCGTGGCGCTCGATGAGGTGAAGGGGAACGCAGCGCGCGGGCTGGGAGTGGACGTGTTCAACATCACGCCCGGCGACCTGCCGCTGTTCGGGAACACGGGCGGCTTCAGCCAGTTCCTTACCGGCACCGAGATCGAGGCCGGGCGGTACATCAATCCGCGCACGTTCGTTTCGGCGGTAGTCACGCCCGGCGCGATCGCATGCACGGGTGGTCGCAGGGAGAACAGCTCGTGCGCGCCGCCGGGCGCGACGATCACGCATCGCACCGCCGCAGGCTACCGGTTCGACCTGAGCTACAGCCCGCGCTACTTCCTCGGCCCGCCGACGCTTGCGGCACAGACGATCAGCGGCAGCGGACAGCTCGGTGCGTTCATCATTCGCGAGTGGCGATTCTAGGACGCGGGCCTGCACCGCGTTCTCGACAGATGACAACGGCGGATCGATGTCGTCCTCGACGGAGGACAGACCTTGTCATTGGCCTCCTTGGACGGAATCGCAGGTAACGCGTTTCCACACGACGAGTTAGCGCGACAGTTCCTGGCGGCACGGACGATGGTACCGGCAATGCCAGTACGGAGATCAGCCACGGCTTCTTCTCGTGGCTCATCCACCGGAGAGTACCATGCGCATCACGTCGTTCGCCCTTGCCTCGCTCGTCGGCGGCCTCGCCGCCTCGCTCGTCCCCTCAATCGCCTCGGCGCAAACACGGACCACGGGCTCGGCGCCGCGTGTAGTCACACCGTCGATCTTCGAGATAACGCCTTACGCGGGGTACATGGTGTTCGGCGACTTCGTCTCCGGCCCGCTCGGCACGTCGATCGCGAACGCGCCGGCCCCCGTGTACGGCGCGCAACTCGGCATGCGGCTCGCGCCGAGCGTATCGGTGGTGGCGAACCTCGCCGCGGCGTCGAGTGACATCAAGATCGGGATCCCGATCCTCGGCGGGCTGACCGTGGCGCGCAGCTCGATGATCTTCTACGACGCGAGTCTTCAGCTCGACATCCCGGTGACGACCGCGTACGGCACGACGTTCTCGCCCTTCCTGCAGGCGGGTGTTGGCGGATTGCGCTACGACATCAGCCAGTCGTTCGTGAGCACTACAAGCACGAACCTGGCGGGCAACATCGGCGCGGGCGCCGACATCGCGATCGGCCGCGGCATGGGGCTGCGCCTGATGGCGAAGGATTACATCGGCAAGTTCGACTTCCAGGAGGCGACGTCGTTCGACATCGATGCCGGCACCGCGCACAACCTGGCGTTCAGTGCGGGGCTGCGGTTCTCGTTCTAAGGCAAGGTGTCGCCCCGAGCGAGCGACAGCGAGTCGAGGGGTCTGTACAACACAACCAAGCGGAGGTGCAGATCCCTCGACTTCGCTCGGGATGACAACCTGCTCGGGATGACAACGCTCAGTGCCCAGTACGCTCCACCGTCTTGCCGCTGAAGTTCTCGGTCGTCACGTCCTTGTCCTTCGCGAGCGAGCGCACGTAGCTCACCAGCATCCATACCTGTGAATCGTCGATGAGGCTGCCCCACGCGGGCATGCCCTCCGGGCGACCCTGGTAAATCGACTCGAAGACGGCGCTCGCGGATCCGCCGAAGTGCCACCGGCCGTCGGCAAGACTGGGGGCCATGGCGCCACCGCCGTCGGCCCCATGACAGTCGATGCAGTTGTAGGCGACGTAGAGCTTCGCGCCCGTGGCGATGGCATTTGCGTCGCCCTCGAAGGGATTGGTGAGGGCCATTCCCGTGTATGGACGCGCTCCGCCAGGCTGAATGTGCTCCGTGTGTGAAACGAAGCGTGCGTCGCCCTTACCCTGCTGCGCCGCGGGAGCAGCCTGGCGCGGCCCTTCCTCGGCGCGCGAATCGCGCGTACATGCCGAAGCCGAAAGCTGCGTGAGCACGAACAATCCAACGGCGAGCCTGGTCCGTCGCATTTGCGCCTCCCTGGTGCGGATCCTTCGCTGCCTCGGGACGATCGACTAAAAGTACGTCGCGAGGGACAGCAGAAAGAAGGCATGATCCGCGCGATTGTTGAACTCGTCCCGGCCGCGGCCGCGCACGACATCCAGCTTCACGACCGATTCCTGCGTGGGGCGAAAGTTGGCACCGATGGTGACCTGCGACGCCGAGCGACCACGGAGATCGGTGTCGAAGTCCACGCGATCCCACCGCGCCTTGAGCGCGAACGCACTGCCGGGCATGGTCGGGATCAGGCCGCGGCCAATCTCGCGCACGCCCTCGATGTACCAGCCATGCTGTTTCGATGCATAGATGCCGCGGAGACCGGCGGGGACGTCGATACGCGCGAGGGCGAGCTCGCCGCTGATCTGCACGCCGAGCAGTTGCGTCTCGAGATCGGCGACGAGGATGGAGAGATTCCGGCGCTCGTCGATCGGCGTCCCCTCGAGGTTGAACACGTTGTAGGCGCCGCGATGGCCCGAGATGCCGAACTCGTGACCGACGGCCGGACTCAGCGCGAGGCGCCCGACGAACGCGGGACTTCCATTGTTGTCCTCGAAGTTCCCACGTCCGAGCGGGATCGTCGTGCCCTCGGGCGCGTTGGTGATGAGGCCATCATGAAAGCCGTTGGTCGCATACAGCTCGTACGTCGCGCGGCCGCGTACACCCACGCCTACCTGGCCGAGCGCACCGAAGCCGGGCTCCGAGAGCGCCACGCCGAGCAGGCGCTCGGAGACGATCGGGCGGTCGGTAAACTCGTTGAGCGGGCTGTCATGCGAGAGGTTGAAGCGGCCGAGCGGCGAGAGGAGCATGCCGCCACGCAGGTTGAATGCGGGGTGGACGAGGACGTCGATGGCCGCGAACTCCAGCTTGATCTCCCGGCCGCCGTCCTCGAACTCGAGCTCCGTGCCGAGCCGCACGAAGTCGCTCACGCGCGTGCTCGTAAAGAGGTTGAAGCGCTTCGCCTCGAAGCCCGCTTCTTCCTTCAGTCCGTCCGTCTGCTGCCAGCGCGCGTGCGCCTCGGCGTAGCCGCCGATGGCGGTGCGGCCGAGCAGGCGTGTCTGGTATGGTTTGTCATACACGCCGCCGCGGACGAACGGCCGCAGCGTATCGGCGACCGTGGTATCGCGCTGCTGGGCGAGTGCGGGTGCGGACGAAGCGATGCAGGCGAGGGCGAGGGCACCCGCGAAGTAGTGTCGTCGCATCATGACGACCGGATGCGAATGTCGAGCACTCCATCGGACACCGTGGAGTCGTAGCGCGAGAGCGCACGCTCGGCGGGACCGCGCAGGACCTTCCCTTCGCGATCGTACGTGGAGCCATGACACGGGCACACGAGCCGCGTGCCCTGGATGTCCACCGTGCAACCGCGGTGCGTGCAGATCGGCGAGACCACGGCGAAGGCGCCGCCCTCGAGGGCGAGCACGTACATCGGGTCGGACTCACCCTCGGCGTGCAGCTTGAGGGAGCCGCCAGCCGCTGCAAGCTCGGGATGGTTCACGAGCGTGATGCGCACGCGGCCACCGGTGACAGCGACCGGCCGCGTGGCCATGGATGCGCACGCGGCCATCACCGGCATGGCGGCGAGACATCCGCATGCGGTGATGAAATCTCTTCGTCCCAGGGGCAGCCGTTCGGTGCTCATCGAGACTCCACGAACGCGAGCAGCTTTCGCTTCTGGTCGTCGGAGAGAGCGGTGAAGAGTTGGCGTGCGCGTGCGGCCTCGCCACCGTGGAGCAGGATGGCCTCCTGGACGGAACGCGCGCGTCCGTCGTGCATGAGCAGTAGCTGGCCATCGAGGAAGCGTGACGCGAGGCGCGTGCCCCAGAGCGGAGGAGTCTTCCATTCCCTGCCCGATGCACTTCCATCGGGGCGGCGATCGGCGAGTGCGTCGCCCATGTCGTGCAGGAGCAGGTCCGAGTACATCCGCGCCTCGCGATTGGAGAGTGCGGGCAGGATGCTTGGCCCGGTGCGCAGCGATGGCACGTGACACGACGCGCACTTCACCTGCGTGAAGAGCGCTTCGCCCTCCCGGCGCTCTGGGGTGTCCTCGCCAGGCGCGGGAGGCGCGAGTGCGCGGATGTAGTGCGTGACCGCCTGCACCGTTCCGACGGGAATTTCCGGGTCGGCAACGACGTCGAGCGCCTCCACGGGCACGCTCGAGAGTGGATTGCGATTCTCGGCGAGGCGGAAGTCGGACGTGATGCCGATGTCCTGGTGGTAGGCATCAACGACTTGCTGGAAGAGGCTGGACGTCTGCGCCTTTCGGCCGAATCGTCCGACTTTCATCCCGGTGCCGCCACCGGGCTCGGTGGCGGGGACGAAGTCGGAGGCGCGCACCATGTTCGGGCGACCGGAGATCCCGTCGCCATCGCCGTCTTCGGGGTCCGCCAGCGCGAGGAGGACGGCGTCGGGAATCGCTTCCATCAGCCCGACACCGAAGACCGGTGGTGGAAGACGCGTCGAGACGTCTGCTCCAGCAGGCACGCGCTCCGGGTCGGCACCGGGGATCGCCTTGTCCTGGATCTGCGGCCCGCCGAGTGGTCCGAGGAAATTGTCGAGCTCGCTGCCGATGCGTTGGAGCGCGTTGTCGAGGACGCCGCGTCCGTCACCGCTGTGGCAGGATGCGCAGGAGGCGTTGTTGAAGATGGGGCCGAGCCCGCTGCTGGGAGCGAACCGTCGCTCGAACTCAGCGTCTCCTCGCGCGAAGGCAGCGAGCTCGGCTTGGGAGAGTCCGTCGACGGGAGCGTCGAAGACGTCGCCGTCCTGTGGGGCCTGGGTGGTGATGTTGTCGCAGGCGAGGAGGGTGAAGGCGACAACCCCGAGTGCGAGGACAGTTTTCTGGAGGGCTTGCATTTGGCGCCTACACGAAAAGAAAGTTTAAGTCATACTAAATTATCGATTAGGGGATATATCGCAAGGGCTGTGTCCACTCGGGACGCGGAAATAGTTAGTGCCTATCCTGAAACTCGCGATTTCGGCCCCTGTCGTCCTGAGCGCGGCGAAGGATCTGCACCTGACGCCCTTGAACGTGCAGGTCCTTCGCTA
>JBKJMP010000319.1:0-2580 GCA_046596395.1 Gemmatimonadaceae bacterium | reverse complement strand
GAGCTTCGCGGTGACGCCCAGCTCCACCCCCTCGGCAAAGAGGGAGTCGCCGACGACGCCGGAGCTCACGAACGGGAGGACGGCGAGCACCGGGCGGTCGCGCGTCTCGCGACGCTGCATCTTGTAGACGGCAGCGCCGCTGAGGGTGAACAGGACGAGCGCGCCGACGATCGAGAGGCCGATCCAGCGCGTGGCCGACTTGCTCTCGAGCGCGAGCGCGAGGTTGGGATCGGGGATGCGCTCGAGGGCCTCAACGAGGTCGGCGGCCGCCGCTGGGCGGGCTGCCGGATCCTTGTCGCAGCAACGCATGACGAGCCGTGCCAGCTGCTCCGGCACGCCATGCCGCTTGAAGAGCAGCAGGGGCGGGACGTCCGCCGCGCGTGATGGCTCGTCCGCGAGCGTGTGGGCGTGCGGATCGGCGTCGAGCAGGAGCTCGCACGCCATCACGCCCCAGGCGTAGATGTCGGCGCGGTGATCGGACGCCGGGTTTCCGGCTACCAGCTCGGGCGCCCGGTAGGGGAGGGGGCTGAAGGAGATGCCCTCGGGAGGCGTACCGCGGTCGAGCGACGCTCCCGCCTGCGCCAGCGCGCGCACGAGCCCGAACTCGACAACGAGCGCGCCGTTCTTGGCCAGCAGGACCTTCTCGGGCGTGAGGTTGTGGTGGAAGATGTCGCGCGCATGCGAGTAGGCTATGGCGCGAGCGACGTCTCGCAGCACGGCCACGCTCTCGAAGAAGCCGACCGGGCCCGCCTCGATGCGATTGCGCAGGGAATCTGCGCGCACGAACGGCATGGTGTAGAAGAACAGCCCATCCGCCGTCTCTCCCGACGTGAGGATCGGTACCGTATGCGGATCCTCCGACGACCCCGCGCGGACCAGCGCCTTCGAGAACCGCTCCGCCGACAGTCCCCGCGTGTACTTGCGGGAGAGCGCCTTGATGAGGACGTCCCGGTCGAAGGACTCCTCGTGCGCGATGAACACCCGCGACATCCCGTCGTTGCCGAGCTCCCGGTCGATGATGTACGCCGCGCCAAGGGCGAGCGAGAGATCGGCGCGGAGGTCGGCTGACGAGAGTGTGAGGTGCGGGTCGGTCATGGCTCCGGCGAAGATACCTCTGCCGGCGCGGTTGCGGTACGCGAACGGCGTGCGGCGGACGCTTGGCGGTGGCGGTTGCGCTCCGTACTCAGTACTCGGTCCGAGAGCAACCGCGTTCCGCAACCGTCCGCCGCACGCCGCACGCGTTCCGTGGCGCCATCCGCGTGCCGCCACACGGCCGCGGCTCTGGCGTGAGCGCCCTCGCTGCTGCACAGTAGAAGGGTCTCGAGCCTTCGCACGAACCTCTTTCCCGTCGTGTCATGCGTCATTCCGCACGCCTTCTCGCCGCGGCGCTGTGCGCCGCCCCCTTTGTGCTTGCCGCGCAGACTGCGCCCCCCGAGCGCAGATCGGACAAGCTCACCGTCCAGGACTACCTCGACTGGGAGGATGTTCAGGATCCCCAGCTCTCGCCGGACGGGAAACAGGTCGTCTTCACGCGGCGATGGATCGACAAGATGAACGACCGGTGGGAGTCGTCGCTGTGGATCATGAACGCCGACGGCACGCGCGCGCGCTTCCTCGTGAACGGGTCGAGCCCCAAGTGGGCGCCTGACGGGCAGCGCGTCGCCTACACGGCGACGCCGGCGCCCGCGGCCGGTGCAGCGCCCGCCGCCGCTGGTGCCGAGCCCAGCACGCAGATCTTCATCCGATGGATGGATGCCGAGGGCGCGGTCACGCAACTCACTCGGCTCACCGAGAATCCAGCGAACGTCGAGTGGTCACCCGACGGCAAGTGGCTGGCGTTCTCGATGCAGGTGCCGGCGCGGAACGAGTGGCGCATCGATATGCCCACCCCGCCGAAGGGCGCGAAGTGGACGGAAGCACCGCGCATCGTGCAGAAGCTCAACTATCGCGCCGACCGTCAGGGATACATCGAGGATGGCAACACGCACATCTTCGTCATCTCCGCCGACAACGGCGGGACCGCGCGGCAGGTGACGAGCGGCGCGTTCAATCACGGCGCGCCGAAGTGGATGCCCGATGGAAAGTCGATCGTGTTCGGCGGGTTGCGGCAGGAGAATGCGGAGTATGCGTGGCGCGAGTCGGACATTTATCGCGTGGATATCGCATCCGGTGACGTGCGGCAGCTCACCAGCCGCAAGGGGCCTGATGGAAACGCGGTTCCGTCGCCCGATGGTAAATGGATCGCGTACACGGGCTATGACTCGACGAGCAACACGTGGACCGACGCGAAGCTGCACCTGATGTCGTCCGACGGAACGGGGCACAAGGTGTTGTTGCCGAACTGGGATCGCGGACCGTCGGACCTGCGGTGGGCAGCGAATGGAAATGCGATCTACTTCAATGCGGAGAACGAGGGGTCGAGGAACCTGTACGTCGCCACGCTCGCGGGTGACGTAAAGCCCGTCACGAGCGGCAAGCAGGTGTTGAGCGTGACGTCGATCAACGCGAATGGGACGGCGGTGGGCGTGATGAGCACGTCGTCGCGTCCGTCCGATGTCGTCGCGGTGAACGTGAGCTCGC
>JBKJMP010000162.1:0-5777 GCA_046596395.1 Gemmatimonadaceae bacterium | reverse complement strand
ATCACGAATCTCGCGTCCGGCATCTCGCTGCATCCGCTGTCGCACGCTGAAGTCCTGGAGACGACGACGCGCGTTGGCGCGCAGTTCGAGCAACTGGTGGAGGGGTTCGTCGGGGCGCTTTAGCGCGGAACCCCGTCGGCGTGCGTTCTTTCGGCGTCATCGGCGTTCCGCGGTCCGGGCGTGAGCCAAGCCGCCCGTTACACGTCCGTTGCAGTACCGATGCGGCACGGAAACGGGGAGCGGACATCGTTCCGGGAAGCCACGAGGCCAGGCAATGCCTCGGACGCTTCACTCTGACCCAACGGACGCCCATGCGACGTCTCTCGTTTCTCTTCTTGCTGGTTGCGGCATTCTTCACCGTTCTTCCCTTTGGGGCACAGGCGCAAGCTGCCCCCACCAACACCACCGGCCGTATCACCGGCCGTATCGTGGACGCAACGACCGGCGCGGGCATTGCCGAAGTCGGCGTCCAGGTCGTCGGCACGAACATCGGCGGCATGTCCGGCGTGGACGGGCGCTACTCGCTCGGCGCCGTGCCCGCGGGCACGGTGACCCTGCAGGCGCGTCGCCTTGGATTTGCGGCGAAGAGCGTCACGGGAATCTTCCTCGAGGCCGGCAAGACCATCGAGCAGAACATCGCGCTCACCGGCTCGACCGTACAGCTCACGGCGACCGTCGTCACGGCGTCTGCCGAGCGTGGAACCGTAAGCGAAGCGCTGGATCAGCAGAAGCGGGCGACGAACGTCGTGAACGCCGTCACGGCCGAGCAGATTGCGCGGAGCCCCGACGGGGACGCCGCGCAGGCGATGCAACGCGTCAGCGGCGTGAGTGTCCAGGATGGGAAGTATCTGCAGGTGCGTGGCCTCGGAGAGCGTTACACCACGGCGTCACTCAACGGCGCGCGCCTGCCGAGCCCCGAGCCGGAGCGCAAGGTCGTCCCGCTCGACCTGTTCCCCGCGGGCCTGCTTCAGGACGTGACCACCAGCAAGACCTTTACGCCCGATCAACCGGGCGACTTTGCCGGCGCGAACGTCAACATCCGCACGCGCGAGTTTCCCGTGGATCGGCAGGTCACGTATTCGATGAGTATCGGCGCGAACAGTCGTGTGATCGGGAACTCACTGCCGACGGCTCCGCGCGCAGGCGGCGAGCTGTTCGGGCTGACTAACGCCACGCGTGAGATTCCGAGTTCGATCTCGAGCGCCGACTTCCTGGGCGCGGTCTCACAGCAGCAGTTCAACCAGATTGCGCTCGACCAGCGCAACGTGTGGTCCGCCGCATTGGGACAGGGCCGGCCAAATGCATCGTTCGGTGCATCCGTCGGCGGCAATACGATTCTGGGAAACCGGATCGGTTACCTGCTCAGCGGCAACTACACGTATTCGCAGGAAGTCCGGCAGAACGAGCGCTTCGCCGTCGGGAATCAGGGTCCTGACGATACCGTCGTGCCGCTCACGAGCGTCGAAGGCACCACGGGTCGCTCCGCGGTCCTGTGGGGAGGTATCGCGAACATCTCCACACTGATCGGCCGCAACACGAAGATCTCACTCAACACGACCGCCACGCGCAGTGCCGATAACGAAGCGCGCACCGATCGTGGATTCGACGAGAACGTGAACGACAGTATTGCACGCACAACGCTCCGCTACGTGCAGCGCGGCGTGCTGACGGCGAACCTCCAGGGCGAGCATCAGCTCGGCACGCGCAACCAAACGGCGTGGGCGATGACCTACGGCAACACGGCGCGGCGGGAGCCCGACCGGTCCGACATCGTCTACGCGCGCAATCGCAATGGCACCTATCAGCTCCTCGGCTCCCTCGACGGCGCCCGCCGGTTGTACTTCGACCTGCGCGAGGAGACGTCTGTCGGCGAGGTCAATCACACGCTCACGGTAGGCGATGTCTCGAAGCAGAACACGCTGAAGTTCGGCGTCTATCATCGCGCCACCGACCGGACGGCGGATGCCCCGATCTTCGCCTTCCTCACGCGCGCTCCCGAGTCAGTGCTCGAGTTGTCGCCGAGCCAGATCTTCGGCGCCGACCAGGCGTGCGCGACGTGCAACCTGATCAACGTCCAGCCCATTGGTCAGGCGGGCTCCTATGTTGCCTCCGACCAGACGTCGGCTGCATACGCAATGATGGAGTTGAGCGTCACGCCAATCGTGCGCGTGATCGCCGGCGCCCGCGTGGAAAAGGCCGACATCAAGGTGGACTCACGGACACAGGGCGGATTCACGGCTGAGGCTCGCCTTGCGAACACGGATGTGCTTCCGTCGCTGCTCATCAATACCAAGCTGACGGATGCCCAGAACCTGCGCCTTGGCGTGACGCGCACGCTCGCACGCCCAGAGTACCGCGAGCTGGCTCCCGTGACATTTCGCGACGTCCTCGGCGGCGTGAGCGTCACGGGCAACGACAAGCTCGTGCGCACGCTCATCGACAATCTCGACGCGCGCTGGGAGTGGTTCCCGAACCCGGGCGAGGTCGTCAGCTTCGGCGTGTTCGCGAAGCTGTTCGATCGGCCCATCGAGCGTCTCGAGCAGGCTACATCGGGCGCGTACCAGGCGACGTACCAGAACGCCGAGTCGGCGACGAACTACGGCGTGGAGATGGAGCTGCGGAAGGAGCTCGAGTTCCTCGGTCGCTGGGCGCGTCCGCTCAGCGGGTTCACGAACGTCACGGCCATGCGCTCGTCGGTGCAGCTCGACACCACGCGCGGCGTGACCGTCACGGACGTGACGCGCCGCATGGTGGGACAGGCTCCGTACGTTGCCAATGCCGGCGTGACATACAGCTCACGGACGGGAAGTGCGAGCGCAACCCTGCTCTATAACGTGGTCGGTGAACGCATCATCGCCGCGGGCGTGCAGCCGCTGCCGAACATCGTGGAGCCGGCGCGCCATGTGGTGGACGGCTCACTGCGGTTCCCGCTGCGCGGAGGCGTGACCGCGCGCTTCGACGCGAAGAACCTGCTGGATGCGCGCTATCGCTTCATGCAGGGCAACCTCGAGCGCGAAGGGTACGATGCCGGTCGGGTCTTCTCACTCGGCCTTACGCTGAAGCAGTAAGACCGGCCTTACGCTGAAGCAGTAAGACACCGTGACGCGACCGTGACCTGATCGCGATATGAGCGCCACACGGCCACGCTTTCTTCCGGGAGCGTGGCCGTGATGCTTGTGGCACGCGAAACTCTCTCCTCCTCAACAGGACAGGACATGACGTCAGTGTTCGTTCGTCTGCGAGCCCTCGCGGTCGCGTCAGTGGCCATCGTCGCCCTCTCGGCGTGCGGCAGCGATAGCGACCCCACGGGGCCGACTACCGGGACGCTTTCGATCACCATCACCGGTGTACCTGCGGGTAGCAATGCGTCGGTGGCCGTGACAGGTCCCAATGGGTTTTCACAGACTGTCTCGACGACCGGCAATCTCACCGTCAACGCCGGCACCTACACGATTGCACCCGCGCAGGTGACGGCGGGCACGGCGCGGTACATCGGTACGGCAACACCGGCGTCGGCCACGGTGTCTGCCGGCGGCACTGCGACCGTAACTGTTGCGTACACGCTCGCGGCGACGCCGAGCATCACGCTCAGCGGGTCAATCACCGCGAACCGCCGCCTGACTGCGGATACGGCGTACGTCCTTCGCGGCTTCGTTTACGTGCAGAACGGCGCCACGCTCACCATCGAAGCGGGCACCAAGATCGTTGGCGACACCACCGCGCTTGGCTCGGCGCTCTTCATCATGCGCGGTGCTCGTATCGACGCGCAGGGCACGGCGGCGGCGCCGATCGTCTTGACCTCGCAGCGCAGCGCGGGCAATCGCTCGCCTGGTGACTGGGGCGGTTTGATCATCGTCGGCAACGCGCGCAGCAACCGGACCGGCAGCATCATCGTCGAAGGGTCGAATGGCTCGGTGCTCGGCGCTGATCCGGCCGGTACGGTCTACACCGGAGGGACCGTCGATACGGACAACAGCGGCACGCTTCGCTATGTGCGGGTCGAGTTTGCCGGCTACGCCACACTGGCGGATGCCGAGCTCAATTCATTTACGTTCGCGGCCCTCGGCAGCGGAACGACGCTCGAGTACCTGCAGGCTCTCGCCGGGCTCGACGATTCCTTCGAGTGGTTTGGCGGCACGGTCAACGGCCGGTACCTCGTCTCCTACGAGGCGGGCGACGATCACTTCGACGGGTCCGAGGGCTATCGCGGCCTGAACCAGTTCCTGATCGCGATGCAGTCTACGTACCTCACTCCGCGAGCCGGCGCAGGTGCGGTGTCCTCTGATCCGCAGGGCTTCGAGATTGACGGCTGCAGCGGCGGCGGATGCACCGCGCCACCGGGGGGCAATGCGCAAAGCTCGGGCGCGACGACGGGCCTCTACAACATGAATGTGTTCGCCAACTTCACGGTCATCGGGACGGGCGGTTCGGGTCCGACGGTTCCGAGCGGCGGCGGCGTGGGTATGGTGCTGCGCCGAGGCACGGGCGGCTACTACGTGAACGGTGTCGTGGCCAACTGGCCGCGCGCTGCCATCTCGCTTCGCGACTCGACGTCGAACAACCGCTTCATTGCGGACTCGCTGATCGTCCGCAACCTGTACTTCGCCGACAACGGCGTCCTTGCGGCGGGCGCGAACTTCGACGCCGCGGGCACCAACTTCGGACAGGACGCGGCCTTCGCGGCGCGCACCTCGAACATCACCGTCGCCGCCGCGGGTACGACGACCGCAAGCTTGTTCACGGCCTTCCCAGCCACGATCACGGCGACGACGACGGCGAGCGCGTTCGACTGGGCACCGTCGGCGACGTCGGCGATTGCCTCCGGAGGACTGAGCACGTTCGCGGCGGATGCGCGGATCGCGGCACGCGTCGGCACGTTCATCACCCCCACGGCGTATCGCGGCGCGGCGGCCCCGGGCGGCGTGAAGTGGTGGCAGGGCTGGACGAACTACGCGCGGAATTGATGCCCCGCTTGTAGACGCAGTCTTCCCGCAACAGTATTGGGCGGCCGGCGCGGAAGTCCGCACCGGCCGCCTTTCCTCCACCCTATCAGGAATGGCCCGGATCAACGTGCTGTGCGTGTTGATTGTCCTTGCAGCAGCGTGCAGCAAGCCCGACGCGCAGAGCGAGCACGTGAAGGAGGTCATCGCCGCGGGGGGGGTTGTCGACTCCGCTATCGAACCCGAGAAGCGCCTGTGGCGCTTTCGGGCAACCGTTGCCGAACGACCTGATTCCCTGCGACATGCGAGCCCGTCACTCGAGCGCTTGGTGGACCGATGGGCGGCCGCCATCGCGCGCAGCGATACCGTCGCACTCAACGCCATGATACTCGATCGCGCCGAGTTTGCATGGCTGTTCTATGCTGATACCAGGTTGGCAAAGCCCCCGTACGAGATGCCGCCCGCGGTCCTGTGGGAGCAGATGTTGGGCAACTCCAACGAAGGCGCGCGAACAGCCCTGGCGACGTTCGGTGGACGATCGCTCACCGTGCGCTCCATCCGCTGTCCCGCGCCGGCGGACACGGAGGGCAGCAACATCGTTCAGCAGTCATGCGTGGTGCGCCTTACATCCGGACGAGACACGGTGCCGGAGGGCCGCTGGTTTGGTTCTGTCATCGAGCGTGACGGCCGCTTCAAGTTCCTCGGTCTCTCGACGTCGAAGTGACGACGCGCGCGCATACCGCGTCGGTCGCGCTGGTCGCAGCGGCGTTCGTCGCCGGCGTTGCCGTTGGTGCAATCACCGTCGTCGTCACGATCGGCACGCGCGCAGCGGCGAGC
>JBKJMP010000023.1:0-4978 GCA_046596395.1 Gemmatimonadaceae bacterium | reverse complement strand
CTTAGTCGTCCTGATGTTTACCGCGCCGGCCGCAAGTGCTACAGGTGAACGCCGCCCTCCCTCCCTTGGCCTCCCTCTTTTCCATGTTACGAATCCGCCCCCTGCATCTCGTCTTTCTCTCTTCACTTCTCGCCTGTGGCGGCGAAGCAGTCGCGACCAAGCCTGCGATGCCTGCCGTCCCAACGACACCAACGACACCAATGCCGCCGGCGACGACCGCCATCACCGTCGCGTTGTCCCGCGACTCCGTCGTCATCGACGCATGGGGAGACACGGCCACCGGACGGCGCCGGTGGATACGCGCAGCTTCCTGATCTGTCGCGTCGCAAGGTCACTGGCGATCACATGCAGATCGAGGAGGGTGTCGCTGGTGCGGGGATCTCGCAGTCCGGCACGCTCGCGTTCGTGCGGGGTCAAGCGTCCGTTTCCGAACAATGGCGCGCGCGTGCAGGTGAGCACGTATGGAGGTACCGAGCCGCTCGCGGATGCTGAGGTCCAGGCTGCTGTATCTATCTATATAGTATGCACCGAACTACTGACCCATCGATCCCGGCAACCAGGATTCTCTTGAGCTGGAGCGGCGGAAAGGACAGCGCGTTGGCCCTTGATACCCTGCGCCGGGACCCGGCTTACGACGTCGTCGGACTCCTGACGAGCGTCACCAAGGGGTACGATCGGATCAGCATCCACGGCGTCCGGCGATCGCTGCTGGATGCCCAGGCGCAAAGTGTCGGGCTTCCGCTCGAAGTGATCGAGCTCGAGCAGGCCGCATCCAACGAGAGCTACGAGGCGGCATTCCACGCTGGCCTCGCCACGGCCGCTGTCCGGCATCCCGATACCACGCACATCGCCTTCGGCGATCTCTTTCTCGAGGACGTCCGCGCCTATCGGGAACGATTGCTCGCTGGGAGCGCATGGACACCGGTTTTTCCACTCTGGGGACTCGAGACGTCCGCGCTTGCACGACGATTCATCGACGACGGCTTCGTGGCCCGCCTCGTGTGCGTGGACACAACCCAACTCGGGGGTGAGTTCGCCGGACGGTCGTTCGATCGCGCGCTGCTCTCCGACTTACCGTCGTCCGTAGACGCCTGCGGCGAACGCGGAGAGTTCCACACCTTCGTCGCTGACGGTCCAGGATTCCGGCGTCCCGTCGAGTGCGCGGTGGGAGAGAAGGTCCTGCGCAACGGACGATTCATGTACTGCGACCTGGTCGGCTGACATCCCCGGCGCGGATCGTTCACGGATAGATTGCGGCATGCATCGCATCGTGTCGTTTCTCCCCGCTGGAACCGAGATCGCCTGCGCGGTCGGCGCCGGCGAATTCCTCGTCGGCCGGTCGCACGAGTGCGACTATCCGCCGGAGGTGCAGTCGCTGCCCGTGGTGAGCCGGCCGGCGCTGGCCCTCGATGGGCTGTCGCAACAGCAGGTCGACCGCGCCGTCGCCGATCATCTCAGGAGCGGGGAGAGTCTGTATCAGGTCGACGAGATTCTATTGCGCGACCTCGCGCCCGACATCGTGCTGACGCAGGATCTCTGTCAGGTCTGCGCGCCATCGGGCACCGAGCTCACACGTGCGCTCACGGAGTTGCCAAGCAAGCCCAACGTGCTCTGGTTGACGCCGCAGACGATCGCCGACATCGAGGACAACATGCTCGCCGTCGGCACCGCGACCGAGCGCAGCGACGCGGCCGAATCGCTCGTCGCGCAAAATCGATCGCGCGTGGAGGCGGTGCGGCACGCTGTCCTCGACGTTCCGCGACGTCGTGTCGTGTTTCTCGAGTGGACCGATCCGCTGTTTTGCGCCGGGCACTGGGTGCCCGAGATGATCACGATCGCCGGCGGCGACGATCCGCTTGGAAAATCAGGGGGCGACTCCGAGCGAATGACCTGGGACGACGTTCGCGATGCGAGCCCCGAGATGATCATCGTCTCGCCGTGCGGATATCATCTCGACCAGGCCGTGGAGCTCGCCCACGAAATGCCGCCGGTTGCAGGCGCGAGGATTTTCGCCGTCGACGCGAACGCATACTTCGCCCGACCAGGTCCACGCATCGCCGAGGGCATCGAGCTCCTCGCCCACCTCTTCCATCCCGCTCGCTGCGCCTGGACGCAGGATCATCAGCCCTGGTTGCAGATCGTCTGAAACTTTACCTTTGCCTCACGAGGCTGGCGTCGAGCGGACGGGAGCATCAGCTTTGCGAATCCCTCGCTCAGGTGCCTCGGTGCGCGCTCCTCTGATCCTTCGGGTTCTGGGTCTCGCTGGCTGTCTTGCGTCACCCGTCTATTGCGAGGACAGCCACCCTGCTGGGCTGGGCCTCTTGATCGGAGGAGGGGTGGCGGTCAGCGATGTGTACCTCATGGCACTCGCCGTCGCCAATCATGGTCGTCTTGCTACCTTCGATGCCTCGATCGCTCGTCAGGCGGTGAAGGACGCCACGCCGTTGCATCTAATCGCCCTGTAGACATTCGTCAACAGGAGCCTACTGCACGACACGCCCGTTCCGGCGCATGTACTCCAGTGTCATCGCCGTGAGCGCACGAACGCCGAGGTCGAGCCGGCTGTCATCGACGTAGAAGTCGGGAGTGTGGTGGTCCGCCGCGTCCGCTTTCTTCACGTCAGGCGGGCGCCCGCCAAGCCGGATGTACACGCTCGGGACGCGATCAGCGATGAACGAGAAGTCCTCGGCGCCGGTCTCCGCCTTCACGTGGAGCACCTTGTCGCGGCCGGCGACCGACGCCAGCACCGGGACCATCTGCGCGGTCAGTGCCTCGTTGTTGAACGTCACCGGATAGTGCGTGTTCTTCCCGATCTCGATCTCGACCGTCGCGCCCATTCCTTCGGCCACGCTGGTCGCGATCCGGCGGATGCGGTCGTGCAACTTTGTGCGATCCGCCGGCGTGAGTGCGCGAATAGTCCCGATGAGTTCCGCGCTCTCGGGAACAATGTTGTTGCGGACACCGCCGCGGAACATGCCGATGGTGACGACCGACGGATTTTCGGTGAGCTCCATGTTGCGGCTCACGATCGTCTGGAGTGCGGTGATGATGTGTGCGCTGGTGACGATCGGGTCGACGCCATTCCAGGGTGACGCGCCATGCGTCTGCTTTCCTTTCACGAGGATGCGCAGGTCGTCCGAGCTCGCGTACGTCCCGCCCGGCGTGTACGAGATGGTCCCGGACTCGAGCAGCGCATCTATATGGAGGGCAAACGCCGCGTCGACGGCGGGATTTGTCAACACGCCTTCCTTCACCATCAGCTCGGCCCCGCCCTCCTCCCCTGGTGGCGGCCCTTCCTCGGCCGGCTGGAACACGAATTTCACCGTGCCCGGCAACTGCGCCCGCGCGCCCGCCATCACCTCGGCCACACCCATGAGGATGGCGACATGCGTGTCATGACCACATGCGTGCATGACGCCGACATCCTGGCCGCTGTACGTCGAGCGCACCGTCGACCTGAACGGAATGTTCACGCGCTCGGTCACCGGCAGCGCATCCATGTCGGCACGAAGGAGCACTGTGGGCCCTGGCCTCCCGCCCCGGAGTATCCCGACGACGCCGGTGTGCGCGACGCCGGTTGTCACTTCGATGCCCAGCGAACGAAGATGGTCGGCGACGAGCTTCGCGGTGCGCGTCTCGCGATTCCCCAGCTCCGGATGCTGATGAATGTCCCGGCGCCAGGAGATGACCTTGGGCTGGATGCGGTCGATGTGCTGGCGGAGCTCCGCGCTCAGGGGGGATTGCTGCTGCGCCGGGAGGAAAGTCGGGAGGGCGAGGAGGAGCAGGAGCGCGCGCATTGAGAATTCGCCTGAGATGAGATGCACGAAGCTACGAATCGGAGCGGGCTGCGGACAAGGCGAAGGCGATTTGCACGCAACGCTCGAGTTCGACGTGTGCAATAGAGGGGTCGCGCCCGCGGGATTCGATCGTGGACGTTCCTGGCGCCGTGGAAGGAAGGAGGAAGCACCGCGTTCTCGATGCCCGGCGATGGCAGCGCTGCTCCGACGCCCATCGCGGGCGTTGGCATGATCGGCGTGTTCAACTTCGCTCCCGACGGCAAGTATATGGTGGCCTTCAACGCCGGGCGTCTCAACGACTCTACGGCAGCGCCGAGTGTCGCGATCCCGCTCGGCGGCGGGCCCAGTATTCCATTGCTGCAGGGACTGAAGGCCGCTTCGCCACCGACTGTTTTACTTCGTCAATGAGTCGACATTCGCCGCGACACTCAGCGCCGTAGGGTCGAATCTTCGCGTTGCCCGCACCGATTCCCTCTTCGAGATCCCCAACCGTGACTACAGTCCGCACCCCGGCGGCAAGCGCTCCGCGCTATTGCGGGACGTCGGTGAAGGCTGCAAGCTCATCGTCGTGACGAACGGCTGAGTGCAGCGAAAGCCATGTTCGAGAGACGCTGACGAGGGCGGCCACCTATCGCGGATTCGCGGCAATCCGCTCTGCATCGGAAATCGAGGAGGTAACATGGTACAACGCAGGCTCGTCGCCGTCATTGGAGTGGCCCTCGCATCACTCGCCTTTGCACGGATCGAACCTCTCCACTCGCACGGTCCACTCGCGATGGCCGGGTCTGGCGCGGCAATGCGCGGACCGACAGAGGTCGTGGCGATCAGGCCGAACGACAATCGGCGGCCGGCCGGGCGGCTTGTGCGCGGAGAGCTCACGGTACGGCTCGAGGTGCGGGAGGGTACGCTGCATCCCGAGGAGGATGGTGGCCCGAGTGTGATGGTCCGCGCGTTCGCGGAAGTTGGCGCCGCACCACAGGTTCCGGGTCCATTGATCCGGGTTCCTCAGGGGACGGTGCTCAACGTGAGCATCCACAACCCTTTGAGCGATTCGACGCTCACGGTTCATGGGCTGAAGGCGCAGACGGCGGGACGCGATTCGGGACTGCGCGTTCCACCGGGCGCCACGCGGGAAGTGCGCTTCGCGCTGACCACGCCAGGGACGTACTACTACTGGGGCA
>JBKJMP010000651.1:0-5897 GCA_046596395.1 Gemmatimonadaceae bacterium | reverse complement strand
ACACCAAGCGCGATGCCGCGATCGGCGCCGCCGCTGGCGCCATCATCGGCGCGACCACTAGCAGGGACAAGGTGAAGGGCGGGCTGATTGGCGCCGCGGCCGGTGGCATCATCGGCGGCATCATTGGCAACAACGTCGACGTCCAGAAGAAAAAGGTGCCCTGACGGGGGCATTGGGTTGGCGGAATGGTGGGACGGCGCGGTCCCACCAATTCACCAATTCATCGCATTTGACACCCGCGGCGGCGTGGCTTAATATTCGGGGCTGCGTCGCCTACGCGCCAATCCAGCGCGGTAGGTGTCTTTTCTGTTTGTAGCGCACAAACACCACGGGAAGGGCGTACTGAATGGTCGAGATTCATCTCGAAGAAAGCGATCGGCTGGATTGGGCGCTCAAGGCGTTCAAGCGGAAAATCGCCAAGGCGGGCATCCTCAAGGATCTCCGGAAAAAGCGCTACTACGTCAAGCCGAGCGAGGCACGCCAGCTCAAGGCCGCTGCCGCTCGTCGTCGCAGCCGTACCGAGCGCACGCGCTAGCCTTCGGGCACCAGCGCACGTAACGGATGGCCAAAGAAGACGCAATTCAGCTCGAGGGCGCCGTCACGGAAGTGCTCCCGAACGCCACATTCCGGGTTCAACTGACCAACGGCCACAACGTACTGGCGACACTCGGCGGCAACATGCGCCGCTTTCGCATCCGTGTACTGGCAGGCGACCGCGTGACCATCGAGGTCTCGCCCTACGACCTCACCCGCGGCCGAATCACGTTCCGCCACAAGAACTGAGCGCAGTCGTCTCGAGTCAGCGTCCCTGCTCGGTGAAAGGGGCACACCGGAATGCCGGTGTGCCCCTTTTTAATGTCCCGAGTCGAGATCAGGAGTGCCGGCGACGCCCGCGAATGAGCGCAATGCCGGCCAGCCCGGTGGCCAGAAGGACGACGGATGCCGGTTCTGGAGTTACGACGGCCGCTGCCTGAACCTGTCCGTCGAAGTAGAAGCCGTCCCACATGGAATTTCCCGAGGTTGCGCGAAGTTCGAGCGTGTTGACGCCGTCGATGAAAAATTGCGATCCGGCGCTTACGGACTGGTTGGAGAACCAGGCTTGGCCGCCATTGGCGGTGGCAGCGTCGACCAGGCCGCCATTCAGGTACACGCCGAAACGGTAGTCCGCGGTACGCCAGACTCCTGCCAGGGAGGCGCTGGTGTAGTCGTAACCGGTGAGGTCGAAGGTACGACGGGCCACCACGAGGTTATTGATTCCCCACCCCGTATTCGCGCTGTTCGGGTTGACCGACCGATCGGTGATCCACGCGGCGGCGGGTCCCACCGTCTCCATGCCGCAACAGATGACCGAGAGTGGCGATACGACGGCCGCCGAGTACGAGCGTCCTCCATCGAGCGAGATGGACCAGAACGGATCGAACGACATGCCCGGCAGGACCGTGTTCGATGCATCCACACCTGTGCGCACGGACATCTGGGCGTCGGCTGTAGCACTCAGCGAAATGGCCAACGCACCTGCTGCAGCAAGCTTGGCAACACGGGAGAGCAACATTGGAGCCCTCGGGGAGAAGAGCGGTGACGGCAAACGGCACGAAACCGCTGATGCGGGCACGCATTGATCGCGCCGCTCCACTACCCAGTCATCTGGCAACGCAGGTCGAAGAAACGCGACCGCACAACATGTTCGTACACAACCCTTTCCCGCAGGGGAGGCCAGGTGGCTCGGGGTGCGTCGGACCGTCTGTTCATCCCGTGTTATGGACGAAATGCGGCGGGCGTGCAACAATTACTGTAGGGGCTGCACCGCGTTTACTCAGGGTTCCGTCGCGAGGTGGAGTGCGTCCTCCTCCACCACTGTCCGAGCAATCGGCCCCCTGAGTAGCGACCGAACTCGGAACAGAAGCAACCCCGCCACCACCGCCAGGCCAGCGACGAAGCCCCACCATAGCCCGAGCGCGCCGAGCGGCGTGTAGAAGCCGAGCGCGATGCTCACCGGAAAGCCCGCAAGCCAGAACCCCGTCACGTTCAGGAAGAACGGAACCCGCGTGTCGCCGAGCCCGCGTAAGACCCCCGAGCTCACCGCCTGGATCCCGTCGAAGATCTGAAACACCCCAGCGATCGGAATCAGCGCCGCGGCGAGCGCGCGGACGTCCACGTCGTTGGTGTACAGCGTGGCGATCACGCTCGGAAATACCAGGAGAACCGCCCCCGCAATCACCATGAACCCCGTGCCGCAGATGAGCGCCGCTTTCGCTCCCTCGCGCGCCCCGGTTGCATCACCCGCACCTGTCGCATGCCCCACGCGCACGGCCGCCGCAGCGCCCACCCCGAGCGGCACCATGAACGTGAGGCTCGCGAGGTTGATCGCCACCTGGTGGGCCGCCATCTCCCGCGTTCCAAGCACCCCCATCAAGACGCCGATCGTGGCGAACGCCGCGAGCTCCACCCCCTGATGCATCCCGATCGGGACACCGAGCTTCAGCATCGCCCGCAGCGGCGCCCAGTGCAGGCTCTCTCGCCTCCACGGCAACAGCGAGCGCGTGAGCACCTTTACCCCCAGCGCCAGGAGCAACAGCGCCATGAACCAGCGGGACACCACCGTCGCCCACGCTGCGCCCGGAACACCGAGAGGCGGACTCCCCAGATGGCCGTAGATGAACACCCAGTTGAGAAATGCGTTCACCGCGTTCGCCACGACGATCACGATCACCATCGCCCGCGTCTCCCGCAGCGCCTGCAAGCTCTGGCGCAGCACGACGAACGCGAGAAATGGGAACACGCCGAGAATCGAGATGAGCACGTACGACGACGACAGCGGCACGAGCGCGGGCGGCTGCTGAAGCAGCACGAGCACGCTCCGCGCCGGCAGCAGGGCCGCACTGACGAGAATGGCAAGGCCGACCGCGAGTAACAGGCCCCGCTGCACTCCGCGCGCAACGGCCTCCCCGTCGCGCGCACCCACCGCCTGCGACACCACAGGGTCAATGACCATCAGCGTCCCCGACGCCGGAATGATCAACGTCATGAAGTACAGGTTTCCCAACGCCACTCCTGCCAGCGCCTCGGCCGAGACGCGCCCCATCATCAGCGTGTCCACGACCCCCATCATCATCAGGCCCACCTGCGCCGTCACAATGGGCAGCGCAAGCCGCATCATCGCGACGAGCTCGACTCGGCTGGGCAGGTGCATCGTTTACAGGGGCGAGGGAGGCAGCGCGGCGGGACACTAAGTTATGTCCATGACGCTTCCATGGCCGACGCTTCGCACGGTAATCCTGTTGATCGCGTTGGGTCGTCCCACCTTCGCCCAGCACGCGGGTCACGACACCTCGGCCGCGACTGAGGGCATGCCAAGGACGTCGCACGTGATGGCGCAGGCAATTCCCCTGTTCACGCGCGCCGCTCCGAGCGCTGGGGGCGCAACGCACTCGCAGCTGGCGCTCACGCAAGCGCTCGCGATGGGCCGCTGGTCGATGTTCGGCGCGCACCTTGGCCTCGACGTCGCCCTGAATGCCGAAGGGCGCACGATGCCGGACGGGGAACTGAACACCGGCGCGTTCGGCGAGGGCTTTGTGGACCGCCGGCATCCACACACGTACGTGCACGAGTTGATGCTCGGCGGCCTGGGCGCAGTCGGCCCGGTCGGGTGGTCGCTCACCGCTGGACGTGGATTCGCGCCATTCGGTACGGACGACCCGATGATGCGGCCGCTCGTGAAGTATCCCATCAACCACCATCTCTCGCAGATCCTCGAGCGCGCCACGATCATCATGGCGGCGCGGTACCGGAGCCTCATCGTCGAGGGGGCCACGTTCGGCGGCGACGAGCCGGTGTCTGCGTCATCCCTTCCGCGGTGGGATCGGTTCGGGGATTCGTGGTCGGTCCGGTCCACGCTCCTGCCGATGCGCGGGCTCGAACTGCAGGCGAGCTACGCGCGCGTGGCGTCGCCCGAGGAGCCGACCGGACAGGGACTGGACCAGCGCAAGCGGAGTGTCTCGGCACGCGCGGCCTCGCACGACGGCGGACGGTACGCGCTGGCGGAGTGGGCACGAACGGTGGAGCACGATCACAACCGGCGTGCCGACGTCTTCGCACTCGAGTCGGCACTTGTGGAGGGGTCGGCGCGAGTATCGGGTGTCACGACCGCATTGCGCCTCGAGCAGACGGACCGCTCGGAAGAGGACAGGCTCGCCGATCCCTTTCGCACCCCACAGCCGCACCACGACCTCAACATCAACGGCATCACGCGCTGGCGTACTGTCACGCTTCAGCTCGCGGCACCGTCCGTGACCCGCGGGGTATTGTCCGGGTTCCCTTTCCTTGAGGTCGCTCGCCTGAGTGCGCATGCGCGCCAAGCAAGCTCCTTCTTCACGCCGGAGCGACTGTACGGCGCGTCGCGCTTCTGGATGGCGACCGTGGGCGTTCGCCTGCTCGCGGGAAGCACCCATTCGCGAATGGGACGCTATGGCGTGGCGCTTCCTTCACATTGATCTCACACAATGCACTTTCGCAGATGGTCAGTCCTGTGCCTCGGCCTGCTCGCCCTCTCGGCCTGCACGGATTCCGATCCTGTCGGCCCGGGCACGACAGCGGTCATCCCGACGGGCCCGGTGACAATGACCGTGCTTGGGCGAGGAGATTTCAAGCCCGCTCGCACGACGGGCGAAATCTTCGTGCGCGGGACCACCGCTTACACCACGACGTGGGGGAATGCGGTCGGCGGTAGCAGCGCGTTCTATATCTGGGACGTGTCCGCGAACACGCCGCGGCTCGTGGACTCCGTGCTCGTGGACGCCTCGCGAACGCTCGGCGACGTGGCCGTCAGCGACGATGGATCCGTGCTGGTGGTCGCCACTGAGTTCTCGCCGGGATCAATCGTCGTATACAGCTTGGCCAACCCGCGGCTCCCCGTTCAAGTCGCCCGGTTCACGAACGCTACAACCAATCCTGGCGTCCACACTGCGGAAATCGGCCGCGTCAACGGACGGCTGCATGCCTTTCTCTCTGTCAATTCCGGTGGCGGGCAGCCGTCCCGGCTCGTGATCGTCGATCTCGGCACGCCGTCCAATCCGCAGCAGGTCTACGCCCAGGCCGTCGGGAACCCGTTCATCCACGACACGTTCGTGCGCGATGGGTTCCTGTTCCTGGGGCTGTGGAACGAGGGAGTCGCGATCTGGGACATCGGAGGCGGCGGCCGCGGCGGGAGCGTGAGCGCGCCAATCGAGCTGGGACGCCTTCGGACTGCGGGCGGTCAGGTCCACAACATCTGGTGGCTCAAGGACCCCGTCCCGGGGAGCGCCCGGTATGCGTTCATCGGGCAGGAGGGACCCGGGTCGATCGGATCATCCTCGGCGGGCGACATTCATGTGGTCGACGTCAGCAACATGAGCGCGCCGCGTGAAGTTGCCTTCTATACAGTCACGGGCGCCGGAACCCACAACTTCTCGGTGGACGAGCCGAACGGAATCCTGTACGCCGCCTACTACAATGGCGGGGTGCGGGCCCTGGACGTCCGGGGAGACCTCGGCACGTGTACGGACAGCGAGAAATCGACTCCCGCAGGTTCGGTTGCGCCCCTCTGCGACCTGAAGAAGATGGGGCGTGAGCGGGGCATCGGTTTGCTGGACCGAGGTAACGCTGTGTTCATTTGGGGCGTCCAACACCTGAACGGCTCGGTGTATGCCTCAGACATGTTGAACGGGATCTGGAAGCTCCAGGTGGTCTCTCGCCCGTAGGCCCCGGATCGCACAGGGTCCGCACAGGACATCGGGTCCCTGATCCTGCTAGATTTCGGCTCGACCGGTAGTGCGTCCCGCGCCGCCGTGCCCTCCCTCTGAGGTCGTTCGAATGCTCCGCCCACGCACCGCGGCCGTTGCTTCGCTACTCCTGCTTCCGAT
>JBKJMP010000647.1:0-7258 GCA_046596395.1 Gemmatimonadaceae bacterium | reverse complement strand
GCTCAGGATGACAACGAAGGGCAGATCCTTCGCTGCGCTCAGGATGACAAACGGTGTCAGCGCTCATTCCGCACCTCCAGCGCGCCGTGCCTGCGCAGCAACTCGGTGGCTTCCGGCGCGCGATCGGGACCGGCGGCGACCCATACGCCGAAGTCGCCATGGCTAAAGCGCGGATCATAGCCGACGGTCATGGTGAGGCGAGGGATGCGCGAGAGCGCCATCATGCCGAACACGGTGGAGAGCGACCCGATGAGCACCATCAGCTCGAAGCCGATGATCGTGTAGGGAATCCAGCTTGCGATGGCCTTGCCGCCCACGACGAGCGGCCAGTAGTCCGAGATCCAGATCGGAACCCAGTAGCCGAACGTGAGGCCCATCAGGCCGCCGATGAGCGTGAAGCGGCGCACCGCGCTTGGCGGAGCGGCGATCGCTTCCTCGAGCTCGTGGCGCGGCGTGGGGCTGAAGACGGAGATGTCCCGAAAGTTCTGCTTGCGGAGGTCCTCGATCGCATGAACGGTCGAGTCCAGCTCGGCGAAGGCGGCGATCACACCCTGCATCAGTGCGTTCCTCCGTCAACCGCCGGTGTGGCGGGATGGCCGATGGTGCCGTGCGTTGCCGCGTGTTGCGCGCGATGCGCATGCTTCATCCGCGGCGGCAGGATCTCCTTGATCTCGGCGATGGCCATCACGGGCATCTGCCGGATGAAGAGCAGGAACCACATGAAGAACCAGCCGAACGACCCGAGCAGGATGCCGAAGTCCACCCACGTGGGCATGTAGGTGCTCCACTGCCAGGGGGAGAACTCGTGCGACAGCGACGGGATCACGATCACGAAGCGCTCGAACCACATCCCGATGTTGATGAAGATCGAGAGGATGAAGAGCCACGTGACGTTGCGGCGGAGCTTCTGCGAGAAGAGCGACAGCGGGAGGACCATGTTGCAGATCAGCATGATCCACGCGGCCCAGGCCCACTGCCCGAACACGCGATTCCAGAAGTACTCCTGCTCGTACTTGTTGCCCGACATCCACGCGACCTGGAACTCCGTGAGGTACGCGAGGCCCACCACCATCGACGTGAACAGGCAGAGCTTGGCCGCCGCGTCGAGATCGTTGATGGTGACGTAGTGCTCGAGCTTCATGAACTTCCGGATCGGGATGATGATCGTGAAGACCATTCCGATGCCGGAGAAGATGGCGCCGGCGACGAAGTACGGCGGGAAGATCGTCGCGTGCCAGCCGGGCACGAGCGACATCGCGAAGTCGAAGGACACGACGCTGTGTACCGAGAGCACGAGCGGCGTCGCGAACGCCGCCAGGAAGAGATAAGCGCGCGTGAAGTGGCGCCATTCCGTATCCGAGTTCCGCCAGCCGAGTGCGAGCGCGGCGAAGATACGCTTGCGGATCGGGTTGGTTTCCTTGTCGCGTAGCACCGCGAGATCCGGAATCAGGCCGACGTAGAAGAACGTCGCCGACACGGTGAGGTACGTGAGGATCGCGAAGACGTCCCATACGAGGGGGCTCTTCGGATTCGGCCAGATGAGGCGCCAATTCGGATACGGGATCAGCCAGAAGAACTTCCATGGCCGCCCGAGGTGCAGAATCGGGAACAGTCCGGCGGTCATGACCGCGAACACCGTCATCGCCTCCGACGCGCGATAGATGGTGGTCCGGAAGCCAGCGCGGAACAGGTAGAGAATGGCGGAGATCAGCGTGCCGGCGTGTCCGATACCGACCCAGAAGACGAAGCTGATGATGTAGACGCCCCACATGACGGGCGGGTGGTAGCCCGCCGCGCCAAGTCCTTCATAGATCTGGTAGGTCCAGGTGACCGCGCCGATCGCCAGCGCCAGGAGCGCGACGCCGAGCAGCATGAACCAGCCGAGCGTGGGCTGGAGGGTGGCGATGATCTCCCTGTCGACCTGCTCGTAGCTCGCAATGGCAGGAAGCCGGTTGCCCGCGCTCGGGACGTTCGGGCGCGGATGCGGCGTGTCGCCGGGAAGCGGACGTGCGGTGGTAGCCATCGGCGCGCCTCCTAGTGCCTGGCCGGCGAAGCCGGCGCAGCGAGTGAATCAGGACGCGCGCCCGCAGCACCCGCGACACCCTCGGCGCGCGGATACCCGTGGTTGACCTTCTTCAAGTAGACCACCGCGGTGTAGGTGTTGAGCTCCTCGAACACGTGGTACGCGCGCTTGTCCTCGATCTGCGCGGACACGGCCCACTTGGGATCTGCCGCATCGCCGAAGGTGATCGCCCGCGACGGACAGGCCTGCGCGCACGCCACCGTGAACTCGTCGGCGACCATCTCGCGGCCCTCCGACTTGGCGCGCGTTTCCGCCTCGCGAATGCGGTGCACGCAGAACGTGCACTTCTCCATGACGCCCTTGCCGCGGACGGTGACGTCCGGGTTCAGCTGCTGCTCCAGCGGCTCGGGGAACGCGTACTGCTTGCGATCCGGCTCGCCATACCCGAACCAGTTGAAGTAGCGAACCTTGTACGGGCAGTTGTTGCTGCAGTAGCGGGTTCCCACGCAGCGATTGTAGACCTGTACGTTGAGGCCGTCGGGTGCGTGATAGGTCGCGTAGACGGGACACACCGGCTCGCACGGTGCGTTGCCGCAATGCTGACAGAGCATCGGCACGAAGCGCGCTTCGAAATCCTCGGTGAACTCACCCTGCTCCGCGCCCTCGAAGTAGCGCTCGAGGCGCAGCCAGTTCATCTCGCGGCCGCGCGTGATGTTGAATCCCGGCTTGGCGACGGCGTACACCGTGGCGTTCTGCCACGACGCGCCGACGGTCGGGATGTTGTTCTCCGCATAGCAGGCGGTGACGCACGCCGAGCAACCGGTACAGCGCGCGAGGTCCACCGTCATGGCCCACCGGCGGTTCGCCATGCCCGACCAGTGATCGGGGCGGTACATCCCCTTCTGCGTTCCCTGGTCCTCCGACGACGGTGCACCGAGCTGGCCCTGCGCATCGGCGGCGACAGGCGACCGCAATCCGGGCTTGAATTCGTGACTCGGCAGGCCGGCAATGACGTGACCGGCAGCAGCATCTCCCGCCGGCCGCATCAGCTCGTCGATCGTGATCGCGCGAGAGATCCCGCGCCCGTGCTGGCGAGCCGAGCCCTCCGTGGAGACGAGGGTCTCATGGTCGCCGGTCCGCGCAATGGAGGCGCGCGTCGTAGTCAGGCCAAGCCCGCCAGCGCCATTCCCTCCCACTGCAAGCAGGTCGTGCGCACGTACGCCCAGACCGCGAGCATACCGCCCGTAACCCCACTGGGTGGGCATGGACGCGACGTTCTTGCCGTCGTGCTCACTCAGTGTCGCAACCGACGCATGCCCCTGCCCAATCGCGAGTGCGACGGTATCGGGACGAATGCCGAGGTAGAGGAACGCGGGTGCGCGTACCTTGCCAGTGGCGGTCGTGACCTCGATGATGTCGCCGCGCTCGATGCCGAGCTTGTGCGCGGTCTCGGGATGCAGCTCGACCCACGAGCTCCACAACACCTTCGTGACGGGATCGGGCAGTTCCTGGAGCCACGGCTTGTTCGCGCCGCGTCCGTCGCCGAGGACGGGTGAGGGATAGACGACGAGGAAGTAATCGCCCTGCCCCTGCTCCATGGTGATGGCCGGCAACGGGGTCGCATTCGCCACGGCCGACGTGCGGGCGGGCATCGCGCCCGACACGATTCCCCTGGGCAGCGCGGCGGTCATCGCCGTCATGCCGCCAGGGAAGCGTCCCATGAGCCAGGTGCGATAGTCCTTCTGCGCGTAGCGCGCGGCGTTCGCCGGATCCTTCTGCGCGAGCTGGATGAGGACGTCGGCCGTCGCACGCGTTCCGGTGAACACCGGGTCCATCGCCGGCTGCTGGAGCGACGTCATCCCCGGACCCGCCGACGCATCGCCCCACGACTCGAGCGAGTGGTGATCGGGGAGGATCAGGTCGCACAGCTCGGTCGTCTCGTCCGGGTAGAGCGAGAAGGTCACCTTGAACGGGACCTTGGCGAAGGCCTCGCCGAACTTGACGACGGAGGGGAGGCTGTACGCCGGATTCGCACCGCGGACGAACGCGACCGGCACCGAGCCAGCGCGCATCTGCTCGACGACCGAGAGCACCTCGTCGAAGCGGGCGACGCCCTCGAAGGCCGTCATGGCCTGATCGGGGAGGATGGTGGTGCCGACGGCGCCGGACGCGCGGTTGAGTGCCACGACCGCATTGGCCAGATCGAGCGCATTCGCCGACGTGCCGCCCGCGAGGAACATCGCTGGACGCGCCGACGCGATCTCCTGCTGGAGGCGCGTGAGCGTGGCTTCGCTAACGCCGCTCGCCGCGGCAGCCGCCGCGATGGTGCCACTGCCGTTCAGCGCGTTCGCGATGTTGAGCTCCGAACCCGGCTTACACGCCACCCATTGATCAGCGTTCAAGCCAGTGAGAGACCTGCGCGCCCCGATGTACACGAAGCGCGGCGCACCTTCCATCTTCGCGCGTGCGTCGGCGAACTCGAGCTGCTGCGGGACGCTCATGCCCCACGTCTCGAGGAAGTCGGCGCCGAACGAGACGATGAGCCTGGCCTCGGAGAACGCCAGCTTCGGCCAGGCCACGCCATAGGCGCGACGGTTCGCTTCGACCGCCGCGCTGTCCACCTCGAAGTCCACGCTCAGGTGCGGCCGCATGCCGAAGCCGCCGAGCCATGCATCGAGGAAGCCCGGGAAGCTGCCCGTCTCGTGCTGGTTGATGAAGACGCCATTGCCTGCACCGCCACGGCTCCGCGCCTCGCCGAGTTGCTGGCTGACGAGCGTGAGGGCCGCGTCCCACGCGATGGGCTTCCACGCGCCCCCTTCCTTCACCATCGGGCCGCGGAAGCGATCGGGGTTGTAAAGCCCCTGCAGCGCAGACTGGCCGCGGGCGCACAGGGCGCCCTTGTTCAGCGGATGCGATGGATTGCCCTCGAGCTTCTTGGTGCGACCATCGCGCGTCTCGGCAATGAGCCCGCAGCCCGCCGCGCACTCACGGCAGGTGGTGGCGTAGTAGGTCGAGACGCCTGCGACCGTGTGGTCGGGGTGGTTCAGGTAGGGGATGAGCTTCGCGACCTTGTCGGAGCTACACCCAACTGTGCCCACGGCGGCGCCGGCGGTACCCAGGACCTTCAGGAAGTCGCGGCGCTTGACGCCCGACCCCGAGTCTTTGCTCATGTGAGAGGTTCCTCGGCCGAGCTAGTAGTGACAGGAGGCACAGTCGTACCGGGCGCGACGGCGCTCCGACGACGGTGTCGTTGCCGCGGCGTTCGTTCCAGCCGCAGGCGTCTGCGAGGCGGATCCACTTGCAGACGTGGCGGGGGTGACGCCGGTGTTCATGATCCCGGCGAACGAACCCGACGTACCATAAGGAACGCCACCCGCGTAGTTGGCCGGCGGCACGTTCTCATAGCCCGCGGCCTTCATGCCTTCCTTGGGATCGTAGCCGTTCACGTGGCAGTTGATGCACCACCCCATGTTGAGCGACGCCGCCTGGTAGACCTTGGTCATGCCCGCGACGTTGCCGTGGCACGTCTGGCAGGTGACGCCGGCGTTCACGTGGCGCACGTGCGGGAAGTGCACATACTCAGGCACCTTGTGAATGCGCACCCACGGTACCGGCTGCGAATCCGCTGCGTACTTGCGCAGCTTGGTTATCTCCGCCTTGGCGGCGTCCGTGCTGCCGGCGACGGCAGTGTGGCAGCCCATGCACGTGTTCACGGAGGGCATGCCCACGTCCGAGGACTTGTTCGCGGTATTGTGGCAGTAGAGGCAGTTCATCCCGAGACCACCGGAGGCAACGGTGCCCGCGTGCTTGGGATGCGGAAAGGCGACTGGCTGATCGGGCGCGTTGCCCTCCGGGGAGGAGGCGCCACTGTAGGCAGACAGCAGGACGGCACCGATCGCAAGGATCAAGAGTCCTGGGATCGCAGTCCACTTCCTTCGCTGCGTCATCGCGATGTGGTTTTAGGAATGTCCGAATACGTGGGGCTACGACAATCGGGAAAAGTCCCGGAACGTCGTACTGGGGTCAAGTGGGAGTTTCCCTTACTTGGCGGCCGATCGTTGTTGCATTCGTAATGCCCGCGTGGCGGAGGTCGGCGGGAAGCAGGTCGAGATTGGCGCGCGAATTCTGCGTGAGACGAAGGGGCCAGTGCGTGCCGTACACGAACCTGCCCGCACCGATCGTGGTGAAAAGGTGGGCGAGGTGATCCTCGGGTGGGCCCCAGATCCACGCGAAGTCCCAATGGACGCGCTGCTGCTCGTCAGGCGTGAGCCCCCAATGCGTCTCCTCGAGCAACTCGCGGCCGGCGCCGAGCACGACGAGGCGCACGGACTCGACCTCGCGCGCGAGCCAACGCACGTGCGCGGCCGAGAGATCGGGAGTGGCGTCGAGTGGCGAGCGCTGCCGGAGGTCCTCGAAGCGCACGGTGAGGACGAGCGGAATGCTCGCGGCCCCGCACGCGCGCGCGAGTGCGAGCATCGCGGAATGCTGCGGCCCCATGCCCCAGTGCATCGGGTAGACGCGAATCGCGGCCGCACCCTGCTCGATGCACTCAGCCAGCGAGCGCTCCCATCCTGGCCAGTCCGGGCGGACGACTGGAACGGGCCGCAGGGTGGGATACGCGGCCAGCGCCGCGAAGAGCACCGCATTGCCAGGCGCGGGGTCGCGTTGCCAGGGCGCGGGCAGGTAGCCGACCCACGCTCCGTCCAATCCCTCGCGGTCGAGCACGCGAACGAGGACGTCGGGGTCCGGATGCGGCAGGTGCCGGAAGGGATACGCGCCGATGAATGCCGCGCAGTCGATCATGGCGTGCACCCCGGAAATGCTCCCGCACGAAACAGCCGCGCAGCGTTGCGCCAGCGGATGTCGGCGATGTCGTCAGGGGAGATGCCGATCACGTCGAGCGCGCGGAGCTTGGCGAGTCCTGTTTCCATCGTGAGGTCGCAAGCCCAGAGCAGTCGCTGGCTGCCCAGTGCGGCGACGGCCGCGTCGAGCATGCCGCGGTCCACGCCGCTTCCGGACAGATCGGGGAAGACATTGGGCACGTCGCGCAGCGCGGGAAGTGAATGCGCCCAGTCGCCGCCGCCGCCGAGGTGCGCGAGGATGAAGCTCACGCGCGGATGACGAGCGGCGAGGTGCGCGAGATCGAGCGCGTCGGAGATCTCCTGATTCGGCCACTCGCGCGTGCGGTGCTGCCAGATGTGGTGAAGAACCGGAAGCGCGCGCTGCGCAGCCATC
>JBKJMP010000544.1:0-10626 GCA_046596395.1 Gemmatimonadaceae bacterium | reverse complement strand
GGCCACGAAATAGCCACGCTGGACGTCGCCGCGGTATTCCAGTCGCTTGAGCTCGTGGTAGATCTCCCGCCATTCGACCGCTGGACGCTCTCTTCTCCACCAGTCCCGCGACACTATCCCATATCTATGGAGCCATTGACTGGCAACGTGCTCGGCTGGCTTCCGATCGTCGCACTCTGACCCCAAAATGGATGATTCCAACGCATAGCACTCTGACCCCAAAGTGCCGGGGGTGTGGACCAGCGCCCAACGTCCGCCCCACGACCCCGCTCCGCGATCTGGCGCCAGGTCCGGCCTCCGCCACTTTGGAAGGCGGCGGAGGTTCACGCGTCGCTGCACCACCGGCCGGTTGTCAGAACGCTTGAAATCGGCTGGCAGCCACCGCGTCGGATCCGAGTCCGCCTCGCGCTTCACCGGCAGGACCGGCTTCCACCGCAGTACGTCGCGGAGCGCATCCATCGTGTCGTTGGTCACGAGCCCCGCCGCTACCAGCTCGCGCAACGCGTCTTTCGTGCCTTGAAGACCGAGGCCCGAGGCGACCGTGAGATCTGCAATGAAGGAAGCACCCTGCGTCTTCAACGTGTCGCGCACCTGAAGAGCCTTCTCGCTCAGCGCCGAGTCGTCGACTGGCGGCGCGAGCCAGAGACGTCCGGTGCCGCGCTCGAAGAAGCGCACCTTCCCTACCTTCGCACTCACCGACGTCGCGACGTCCTTGCCCGGCTCCGCCGCCCACACCAGCACGCCGCTCGACGCCAGCCGGCCAAGCGCGCCGGCGTCGTACGTCTCCACCCGCGCTGGCAGATAGTCGCGCTCCCACCCGTCGGCTGGACGCGCGAGCCCGTACATCTGCGCCAGCGCGGAGGCCGTCGCGTTGCTGCCGGATAACCGCGTGGACGGCGTGAGATGCTGCCACCGCTGGAGGTACCGCTCGAAGACATCCGGTGGAACGGCTTCGATCTGCTTCCGCGCCTTCGCAAGCTCGCGTCGCCGCGCCTGCTCCAGCAACCGGCGCGATACCCAGCGCGTCGAGGCACGGTCCGCTCCAAACGCACCACGCAGCAGCACGCCCTTCCGCTCCCAGTCCCCCAGACGCCGCTCGACCCACGCAGCGTCGAAGTCGTAGCGCGCCCGCGCCTCCTCCACCGACACCGGCAGCGCAAGCGCGATCGAGCGCGCAAGGATCTCCCGTCGCGCTGCACGCTCGGTGAGCACGGCCTCGCGCAGGACGGACGGAACCACCTCCGATGCCGTCCGGCGTTCCAGCGCAGCGCCCGCGCGGACGGTCTCGAGCGCCTGCGCACCAAACGCCGCGAGGTAGCGGGGAAATGCGTCCACGAGGATGAATCGATCTTCCACTCCGCCGGTCACCGGCAGCGTGACACCAATGAGGCGGCCACTCGCGAGAAGCGTCTCGATCGGATCACCTCTCACGTGCAACGCCGCAGGACTCACGCGCGCCTCGAGCTCCGCGCGCGTCACGTCACCTGCGCGATCCACGAGCACCGCCAGCTCATCCGCGTCGCGCGCCTGGCGTCCCTCGGCACTTCCACGACGTCGAGCGAGCAGCTCCTCCAACACCGCCAGTGTCGTGTCGTCAGCCCCTGCGCCACCCATCAACTCGTCGAGCAATGCGCGGTCGAGCGACAGCAGCGCAGCACGCTGTTCTGCACGCGGCCGGTCGTCGCCGTACATGTTGTCGATCACGAACCCGAACTGCAGACTCGCCGCGAACGGCGACGGCATCTGCGTCTCCACCGTGCGGATCGTGATCGCGCCCGACGCGATGCGACTCAGCACATCGCGCAAGCCGGGCATGTCGAACGCATCCTGGAGCACGTCACGATAGGTCTCGACGAGAATCGGGAACGACGGATACTCCTCCACCGCGGCGAGCAGGTCCCCCGCCTTCAGCCGTTGCAGCCACAGCGGCATCCGTCGCCGTGGATTGCCCCTCGGCAGCAGCAGCGCGCGCGCCGCGTTCATCCGGAACCGCGCACCGAACAGCGACGACGACCCGACTTCCTCGATCACGAGCCGCTCGCCCTCCTCGGCCGAGAGTGCACGCACGGCGTCCACGGGCGGTGCTGCACCCATATCGGGCAACCGGAGCAGCAAGCCGTCGTCGGTGGTCTGCACCTGAACATCCACGCCGAGCCGCTCGCGCATCCGACGGCCGAGCGCCATGCCCCATGGCGCGTTGACGCGCCCACCGAACGGGGCGTGCAGCACCATGCGTATCGAGCCGACCTCGTCGCGAAAGTGCTCCAGCACGAGCTGGTTCTCGTCCGGCACGATCTCCGTCGCGACGCGCTGCGCCTGCACGTACTCCACCAGGGAGCGCGTCGTGGGTTCGTCCGCGCTGAACCGCGTCCCGATGTCCTGGAGGTCTTCGAGCGTGCGCGCCTCGTCGAGGAGTCGCCGCAGCGCACCAACGCGCGCCGTGAGGTGACTCGACCGTGCCATGAATTCCCCATGCCAGAACGGCATCCGCGCTGGTGCGCCGGGCGCGGGCACCACCACCACGCGATCGTGCTCGATCGACCTTATGCGCCACGTCGAGCTGCCCAGTTGAAACGCATCGCCCACGCGCGACTCGTGTACGAACTCCTCGTCCAGCTCACCGAGGCGTGTCTTGTCGGCGAGGTTGACCGTGTAGAGCCCGCGGTCGGGAATGGTGCCGCCCGAGATCGTCGCCACCATGCGCGACGACCGCGCTGGCGTGAGCCTGTCACTCACCCGGTCCCACGACACCCGCGCTTGCAGCTCGGCCGCCATGTCGCTCGGATACTTCCCCGCCAGCATGGCGAGTGTCTCGTCGAATGCCGCGCGCGTGAGCGTGTGGTACGGGTACGCGCGCCGGACGAACTGGAAAAGCTCCGTGGCCGTCCAGCCGGTCTCGCTCGCGATGATGGCGACGATGAGCTGCGCGAGCACGTCGAGCGCATTCTGTACCACGCGCGTCGGCTCCACATCGCCGGTCTGCATCGCCTCGAGGATCGCGAGCTGCTCGAGCGCATCATCCCTGAATGTGGGAATGAATACGCCTCGGCTGATCGCATCGAGCGAGTGACCGGCCCGCCCAACGCGCTGGAGCGCGGCTGCGACGCGCTTCGGGCTCTGGATCAGCAACACCAGGTCGACGGAGCCGACGTCGATGCCCAGCTCGAGTGAGCTGGTCGTTATGAGCGCGCGGATCTCCCCCGCCTTGAGCCGTTCCTCCAGCATGAACCGGCGCTCGCGCGAGAGCGATCCGTGATACGGCTGCGCAATCTCCTCCTCTGCGAGGCTGTTCACGCGCGCCGCGATCTTCTCCGACTGCGCCCTGTTGTTCACGAAAACCAGGGTCGTCCGCGCGTTGCGGATCTGGCTGAGGATCAGCGGCGCGACCGACGTCCAGATCGTCCCGTCCACGTGTGCGAGGTCGTCCACCGGCGACACGACGCGCGTCTCCATGCGCTTGACGAGCCCGCAATCCACGATGGTGACCGGCCGGAAGCTGGGGCTGTCGTCCTTCGGCTCGCATCCGCCGAGGAAGCGCGCCACTTCATCGAGCGGCTTCTGCGTAGCCGAGAGTCCGATGCGCTGCGGAGCGTCGGGGGCCACGCGCGCGAGGCGCTCGAGCGTGAGCGCGAGGTGCGCCCCCCGCTTGGTGCCCGCCACGGCGTGGATCTCGTCCACGATCACGGCACGGAGGGCGCTGAAGATCGTGCGGCCGCGCACGCTCGTCAGCAGGATGTGGAGCGATTCGGGAGTGGTGATGAGGATGTGCGGCGTCTTGCGCAGCATCCGTGCGCGCTCGGACGCCTTGGTATCGCCCGTACGCACCGCAATCCGGATGTCCGGAAAGGCGCGTCGCCGATTCTCGTAGCTCTCGTCGGCCGGGCCTGCAGCTCGCTCGAAGCGCTCCTTCAGCTGGGCGAGCGGCAGCTCGAGGTTGCGCTGAACGTCATTATTGAGCGCCTTGAGCGGCGACACGTACAGCAGGTGCACCGCATTCGCGAGCGGCGCCTCGAGCCCCTCGGTGATGAGTGCGTTCAGCTCCCAGAGGAACGCCGCGAGCGTCTTCCCCGTTCCGGTCGGCGCGAGGATGAGCGTGTCCTCGCCGCTCGCGATCGCTGGCCACCCTGCGCGTTGCGGTGCCGAGGGTGCGCCGAGGGTTTCGGTGAACCAGTCCTGGACGATGGGATGGAAGCCGGACAGCACGTCGGATTGCATGGTCGATCAACCTCGCCAGAATCGCGCGCGGAAGAAAGATTAGGTTCGTCTCGTGCCAGCGTTCGCACTCTTCGATACGGCCATAGGGCGTTGCGGCATCGCGTGGGGTGGGCGCGGTGTCGTCAGCGTGCACCTTCCCGAACGGGAGGAGGCAGAGACGCGCGCGCGCATCATCCGGCGGCATCCGCTCGCGCTTCCCGAAGCGCCGCCTGTAGACGTTCGAGACGCGATTCGGGCAATCGTCGCGCTGATGCACGGTCAGCCTGTCGATCTGACGCCCGTCGCGCTCGACATGGAAGGCGTACCGCCGTTCTACCGTCGCGTGTACGACATCGCCCGGACGATTCCTCCCGGGCGTACCCTCACCTACGGCGACGTTGCGATCAAGCTCGGCGATCCCACGAATGCGCGCGCGGTGGGACAGGCGCTCGGCCGCAATCCGTTCCCGATCGTTGTTCCCTGCCATCGCGTGCTCGCGGCACACGGGAGCATCGGCGGGTTTTCGGCAAGCGGGGGTGCTGCCACCAAGCGGCGGATGCTCATGATCGAGGGCGCCTTACTGGAGCTCGAGCTGTAGCGATGCGTGTCCCGTTCTCCCTCCGCCAACTCGCGCTTGGACTGTTCGTCGTCGGCTCGCTGGGTCTCGCGGCCGAGCTGTTTCTCCTCGAGCACATCGAGTCCTGGCAGCAGTGGATTCCGCTCGTCATGCTCGCGCTCGGCGTCATTGGAGCGATCGTGGTCGCGAGGCGGCACGGCTCGGCGTTGCTCAAGGGGTTCTGGGGGCTCATGGTGTTGTTCATTGGCACGGGCGCCTTGGGGCTGTACTTCCATCTGGTGGGCAACATCGAGTTCGCGCTCGAGCGTGATCCCGCGCTGACTGGGCTGGGGCTGCTCTGGAAGGCACTGCGCGGCGCGACGCCGGCGCTGGCCCCGGGCGCCATGGCGCAGCTCGGATTGCTGGGGCTGCTTGCCACGCTTCCCGAACGGCTGACGGAGCGCGCACGTAATCCGGAATGAAATCCGCTAGGTCACTTGAGAACGGAAACTTGATGTTAATGAGTCAAGTTTGTTAGGCGGCGAGGTTGGCAGCGTCGCACCAGGTGTCCATGGCGCGTTCAAGTTGTTGGAATGATCGCCGCAGCGATGCATTCCCGGGCACGGCGTCGGGGATGACGAGCGCCAAGCCTGGACGAATCAGGCGCGCGTAGCTGCGCGTGGAGAAGAGCGCCGCGCGCAGCCCGACGTCGGTCAGTTGATAGCGATGCGTTTTCGGGTGCGCGTGATGAGTCCATGCAGCCGGAGACGACGGAGGTCGTACGTCATCCGGCCGGCGGTGATCGAGGCGGTCTCGACGCCCAACAGCAGGACGAGCTGGGCTTTGAGGTCGGCATGGGAAAAGCCGCGGGGAAGGAGGCGAAAGAGCACGAGGGCGCTCAAGAGCGCCTGGACGCGCGGCTCGCCGAAGCGGAGCGCCGCCGCGCGTTGGCCGTCGACCTCGGCCGGATGGTGGAGTTGCTGAAACACCGTGTCGCCCACGGCGCAATCATGACTGAGGCGTTCCATGTCGAGGAGGCGTCGATTGGCGGTAAAGCCAACGCGGCGCAGCGCCGCGAGATTGTCCCGGGTGAGCCGCCGGCCAATGCCGAAGTCCCCGGTGTTGTTGATGGTGGTCTCCGTGCGGAGTGCCCGCCCTTCCTTGTGATACTGCTTGATGCGACTGCGCTTGTAGTCGAGGTGGAGCGAGGGCGTCACGCCCTCCGTGATCACGCGGGTGCGAAAGCGGCCCGGCGTCCGCCGTGTGACGCGGCGATTGAAAATGAGCGAGATCTGCGAGGGCCGGCCCAAGTCGAGGTTCTCCCGAATCACCTGTTCGAAGAAGACGCGGCCCGTGGCCGGCCGATCGAAGACCTGCGTGAGCGAGAACTCTGCCTAGATCACGGACACCGCGTAGCGGTAGCCGGCCCGCGTGTCCGCCGGCGTGAAGGGCGACGGCAGGAAGCGGAGCCTCTTGCGGACGAGCCCCTCGATCTTCTCCGCAGACAGCCGGTCGCAAATGGTCTGCGCGCGCTTCGGGTCGGCACACGAGCGAAGCCCGTTGTCGAGCGCCTCGACGGCGATCCCCGCCTGGGCGAGTTGGCGCTTGAGGTACTCGTGCCCGTTGAGACAGACCTTCACCGTGTACGGGAAGTAGCTGCTGACCTTGAGGAAGAACGGCCCGAAGTCCCGATCGACCCCATACCAGTACCAGTGATTCACCATGGCGGTGCTCCACACGAGCCACGGATACGGCCGGCCCGTGCGCGGGTTGTGCCGCTTCTCCGTGCGAATCACCGGCGTCTTCTCTTGCGCCTTGCCCACGAAGAGCACCCCTTCCGTGCCGCCCGCCGTAGTGAACGCCGCGAGCGCCGCCTTCGCCAGATCATCCTTCCGCTGGCCCTTGCGAAACGTGACCACCGGGATCTGGCGCGTCGTGGCGAACGTCTCCATCTTCGCGATGAACGCGTCGCTGATCGGCTGCAGCAGAACGGACGACGCGTACTGCGCGCCGCGATGAAACCGCAGAAAGGCGGCGACGCCGCTCGGGTACTGCAGGGTCGGGACGTAGACGTTCAGATACATCCGGTCGATGCCTTCCAGCTCGAGCGTGACGTGCGAGCGGAGGATTTCCGCGACCGACGGAGACGAGGACAGGGCAGGCATTGGCGGGCTCCACGTGACGGTCCTTCGGGACACCACACCGTTCTACGGTGCTAATAGCGGTGCGCAAGCACCCCATGTTGTACGCTCACGCTGGAGTTCCGCCACTCCCTCTCCCCCACTACACGCTCGTCGGTCTGAGGCGCAGCCTCGCTAAACTGTGTTGTCGTCCTGAGCGACGCGAAGGACCTGCACCTGCCCACTACCACTCCCCTGCGACCACGAAGACCATGACAACCTCACGCCGCACCAGCTCGCTCCTCAGCGCCCTTGCCATCGCTGCCCTCACCGCCTGTAGTGCCGAGACGCCAAAGGTGTCCGATACGGCGGCGCCGATGGATACCGCGGCGGTCGCGCCGGCCGCTGTCCCTGCGCCCACCACGGGCATGATGGATCCCGGCGCCGCCGCGCGTGCAGATCTCGCGACTCTTCCGGGCGTGAACGATTCGATCGCCGGCGAGCTCATTGCGACCCGTCCGTACGCCAACATGCTCGCGGTGGACAAGGTGCTCGCGAAGCACTTGAGCGAGACGCAGCGTGATTCCGTTTACACCCGTCTCTGGATCCCGATCGACCTCAACAAGGCCTCGAAGGAAGAGATTCTCCTCATTCCCGGCGTGGGCGCGAAGATGCTGCACGAGTTCGAGGAGTACCGTCCCTACACGTCGATTGAGCAGTTTCGTCGCGAGATCGGCAAGTACGTGGACAAGACCGAGCTCGCGCGCCTCGAGACGTTCGTGGCGGTCAAGCCGTAGATCTCGCGCATTCACCTCCTGATGCTGGAGCGGGCCACCCAGAGTATCCGGGGCGGCCCGCGCTAGCATCGGGGGTCAGGGTATTGCGGAACAGCCTTCGGCGCGTGCGCAGCTGGGATCGAGCGGCGAGAGCTTCAGGCGTCCGAGCTCGTTGTTCACTCGCACGAGGTCTGTCTTGTAGACCGTCGCCAGGCGATCCGTGTACGTCTTCAACTCCGTCGCGAGAATGTTGAAGATCTCGGGCATGTTGTTGGTCGGCGGTCCGTCGCCCCGCTCTGACATCGACAGCAGGTTCGCCAGCCGGTTGTTGACCTTGATGGGGAAGTTGAGCGGATCCTGGCCGCTCTGGTTGCGGACCTGGTAGATGTTCTCCTCGACGGCCGACACGTTCGTCGTGAGCGTGGCACCGGTGGACTTGAGGGTCGCATCGTCCGACTTCTTGAGGCGATCCGTGAGCTGCGACTTCACGCGACGAATGCCGATCACCGCCTCGTTCGCCTCGTTGGCCTTGTCGCGCACGCGCCGCCCGAAGGCATACTGCGCTCGGAGGTCGGCGTCGGTCACCTCGGGAATCCGCGGATTTCGGGCGACGACAATTGGCGCGGTGACGCTCCGGCCATCGGCGGTGAGGCGAGCGGTGTAGCGGCCTGGCGGAACTGCCGGCCCATTCGTGCCGGCGCCCCAGAGGATCATGCCAGGGAAGAACGCGATGGGTTTGGTACGGAGATCCCACGTGACGCGATTGAGTCCGGCCGTGCGCGGTACCAGTGCGGGACCGCCGCCGCGCCGCCCACCCCCTCCACCGACAGCTGCCGCAGCCGCGCGCGCCGAATCCGACAGCGGCCGCGAGGTGTCGCCCTCGAACGTGCGAAGCACCGTGCCCACCGAGTCGAGGATGTCGATGCGCATGTTCGTGGGGGCGTTCTTCAGCGCCCACGTCAGCGTCACGCCACTGCCGGACCGGTACGCCACGGGCGGCGTGTACAGGTGCGCGTCCGCCATGAGGATCTGCGGATTGGCCTGCCGGAGCGGTCCGATGTTGTCGAGCACCCAGAAGCCGCGACCGTGCGTGCCGATCACGAGGTCGTTCGCTTCCACGATGAGGTCGGCCACGGGGATGTCGGGCATGTTGAGGGCAAGCGACTCCCACAGCGCGCCATCGTCATACGACAGGTAGACGCCGTGCTGGGTCGCCGCGTAGAGCATGCCCTTCCGCGTGGGATCCTCGCGCACCGCGTGGACGTACGCGTCGGCGCGAATGCCGTTCACGATCCGCGTCCACGTACGGCCATAGTCGGACGTCCGCCAGATGTACGGTGCCCGGTCGTCGAGCAGCGGGCGACGCACGGACACGTACGCCGCTCCGTCATTGAACTGCGACGCGTCGATCTGGCTCACGCGCCCGAACTCCGGCATGTCCTTCGGCGTGACGTTCACCCATGTCCGGCCGTTGTCCCGGGTGACGTGCACGAGCCCATCATCCGATCCAACCCAGATGGTGTTGATGTTCCGCTTGCTGGGGCCCACGGAGAAGATGGTGCCGTAGACCTCCGGGCCGTTCATGTCTCCCGTGATGGGACCGCCGGACTTCTCCTGCGTATGCGGCGCGTGGCGTGTGAGGTCGCCGCTCAGTGCCGTCCACGACCGCCCACCATCCATCGTGCGCCACAGCCGCTGCGACGAGACGTACAGCGCGCGCGGATCCACCTGCGAGAAGATGATCGGATAGGTCCATTGCCACCGCTCCTTGATCTCTTTCGACGGCTCGCCCGAGTAGAACCACGGGTACGGATTCACCTCGCGATGGATGCCCGTGCGACGGTTGAACTTGTCCAGATAGCCGCCGTTGTTGGTGCCGGAGTAGAAGAGGTCGGGGTCGCGCGGATCCGGTGCGATGTACCCGGGCTCACCGCCGCCCGCCTCGTACGACGACGCCATTCCTCCCGCCGTGATCTCGACGTACCGCGCCGCGGAATCGGCGTGCCGGTTGCGAACCGGGGCCTGCTGCGCCACGAACGCCCCGACGTTCCAGTTGGACGGTGTGCACAGCGTGCTGTTGTCCTGCTGTGCGCCACACACGTGGTAGGGCATGTGCTTCGTGGTGATCACGTGATACCACTGCGCCGTCGGAAAATCCTGCGCCGTCCACCGTCCGCCAGTGTTCGTCGAGACCGCACCGCCGCCGTCGTTGGCGTTCACGAGGTGCGTCGGATCATCGGGATCGATCCACAGGTCGTGATGGTCCCCGTGCGTGCCCTGACCCGCATTGGTCGTCGTTTTGCCGCCGTCGCTCGAGCGGAACTGCGACGTGTTCTGTAGGTACACGACGTCCGCATTTTTCGGGTCGGCGAACACATGCGTGTAGTAGAACGCTCGCTGGCGGATCGCACGGTTCTCGTTCACCAGGGTCCAGTTCGCGCCGGCGTCGTCGCTCCTGAACAGCCCACCCTTCTCGTTCTCGACGAGCGCGTACACCCGGTTCGAGTTCGCGGGCGACACGGCGACGCCGATGCGCCCCACGACACCAGACGGCATGCCCGACGCGCGCGTGATTTCCGTCCACGTCTCGCCGCCATCTATGCTCTTGAACAACCCGCTGCCCGGCCCCCCGCTCGACATCTGGTATTCCTTGCGATACGCCTCCCACATCGCTGCGTAGATGATGTTGGGATTCTTCGCATCGATGGAGAGGTCGATCGCGCCGGTCTGGTCATCGCGGAAGAGCGTCTTGCGCCACGTCCGTCCGCCGTCCGTGCTCTTGAACACGCCGCGCTCCGCACTCGGCACCGAGTACTTCCCGAACGACGCCACGTAGATGATGTCGGGATTCGTGGGATGGATCCGGATCTTCGCGATGGCGTCGCTGTTGCGGAATCCCACGTGCGACCAGGTCTTTCCCGCATCGGTCGATTTGTACACGCCGTCGCCCGGCATGATGTTGCCGCGAATGCAGGTTTCG
>JBKJMP010000482.1:0-8539 GCA_046596395.1 Gemmatimonadaceae bacterium | reverse complement strand
GCGTTCCGTTCGGCACGCGCCAGCATCTACGATCCCGCGCTGCTCGCCGCGCTCGGTGGCCATCATCCCGACGAGCTCTACGCCGAGACCTGGGCGCGCGCGAGTGGCGAGGACGACGTCGATCGCGCGCTCTACGGCGACATCACCACGTACCTGCCCGACCAGCTCCTCGCCAAGGCAGATGTTTCCGCGATGGCATTCAGTCTCGAGACGCGATCGCCATTCCTCGCACGCGAGGTCGTGGAATACGCCGCCGCGCTGCCGACGTCGCTCCGCCTGAAGCATTTCCAGACGAAGTACCTGCTGAAGAAAGTTGCCGAACGGTACGTGCCACGTGAGGCGTTGTATCGACGGAAGCGGGGGTTCGTGATTCCGGCATCCCGTTGGCTGCGCACGGATCTCGCGCCGTACGTCACCGCCGCGCTCGACAACCCGCAGTTCATCGACCGCGGCTGGATTCGTGGCGACGCGGTGCGACAGATGCTGCGCGAGCACATGGACGGCAGCCGAGACTGGGGGAACCGGATCTGGACGCTGCTGGTGCTGGAAGTGTGGGCGCGCATGGCGCTCGACCGGACGCTCGCGCCGGCCGATCCGCTCGACGCGCTGCTCACCGCGCGCCGATGACACTGCATACGCTTCAGGTCGGCATGGGGTCATTCGCCGAGCTGCCCGGCGGGCTCAATCGCGTCTATGCGAACCTCGTGCGCGAGCTCGTGGCGCAGGGCGTGGACGTCCACGGGATCGTGACGGGATCGCCGGCCGTGGCGCGCGAATCGGGTGGCGTCGTAGTGGCGGCGGCCGAGACGACCGCTCCGTTCACGACGCGCCTCCGCGCGATTCGTAGCGCGGCCGCGGCGTGGCTCCGTACGCACGACACCGACACCGTCGTCGCTTCACACTTCGCGCTGAATGCCTACCCGCTCCTCGGTACGTTAGGTACCCGGCCATTCGTCGTGCACTTTCACGGCCCCTGGGCGGAGGAGTCGGCGGCCGAGGGTGGGTCGCGGTTGTCGGTGCTGGCGAAGTCGATGATCGAGCGCAGCGTCTACAACCGCGCGGATGCGTTCATCGTGCTGTCGCGCGCGTTTGCAGACGTGCTGGTCGCGCGCTTCGGTGTGAAGCGTGCGCGCATTCACATCGTGCCCGGCGGGGTGGAGGTTGGGCAGTTTACATCCGTGCCATCCCGCGCGGAGTGCCGTGCGCAGCTCGGCTGGCCGGCCGATCGACCCATCGTGCTCGCCGTGCGGCGTCTCGTACGGCGCGTTGGCGTGGACGTCCTCATCGAAGCAGCCGTCGACGTGCGTCAGCGCGTTCCGAACGCATTGATCCTCATCGCCGGCAGCGGCCCACTCCGCGACGAGCTCTCCGCGCGCATCGGCGCCCTCGGCCTCGACGACACGGTGCGGCTGCTCGGCTTCGTTGCGGACGAGGACTTGCCCGCGGCCTATCGGGCCGCCGATCTCAGCGTCGTGCCCACGCAGGCGCTCGAGGGCTTCGGCCTCATCACCGTCGAGTCGCTCGCAGCGGGAACGCCGTGCATCGTCACGCCCGTGGGCGGGCTACCGGATGTCGTTGCGCCGCTCGACCCGCGCCTGGTCGCCCGTTCCACGAGTTCCGCTCACGTCGCAGACGCCGTTGCCGGCGCGCTGCTCGGCGAATGGCCACTGCCGTCGAGCGAGCGGTGCACCGCATACGCGCGCGAGCACTTCGACTGGCCCGTGATCGCTGCGCGCACGCGGCAGATCTACGAGGGACTCCTCGCATGAGCGCCCCGCGCATCCTCTTCGTTGACCATGCCGCCGTGCTCGGCGGCGCCGAGCTCTCGCTGCTCGACATCGTCACTGCGTTTCGCGATCGCGCCGCGGTGGCGCTCTTCCAGGACGGCCCGTTCGCCGAGCGGCTCGTCGCCCGCGGCATCATGCTCATCCCCATCTCTGCCGGTTCGGCACTCGGCCGCGTGAAGAAGTCGAGCCGCGTCCCGAATCCTCTGGCACTGATTGCGGGAGGACGCGCCACCGTTGCATTGGCGCGCGCCGCGCGCCGCTTCGACCTGCTCTACGCGAACTCACCGAAGTCCTTCCTCGTCTCCGCCGCCGCTGGATTCCTCGCGCGGCGTCCGGTCGTCTGGCACCTTCGGGACATTCTGAGCAGCGAGCATTTCAGCGAGGCGAACCTTCGGCTCATGGTGGGAGTGGCGAACCAGCGTGCGCGCTGCGTCATCGCGAACTCCCATGCGACAGCCGAGGCGTTCATTGCAGCCGGTGGACGTCGCGACATCACGCGCGTGGTGCACAACGGCATTGATCCGGCGCCGTTCGAGCGCCTCACATCCGCCTCGCGCACCGAGACGCGCGCGGAGCTCGGCATCCGCGACGATGCATTCGTCGTCGGCAGCTTCAGCCGGCTGCATCCGTGGAAGGGACAACAGGTGCTGCTCGATGCGCTCGAGGTGCTGCCCGAGGTCCACGGGCTCGTGGTTGGCGGTGCGCTCTTCAGTGGTGAGGAGGCCTTTGCGGACGAGCTGAACGCCCGCGCGGCGCGCGCGCCACTCGCCGGCCGCGTCCACATGCTCGGCGCGCGCTCCGACATTCCGCGCCTCATGAGTGCCTGCGACGTGATCGCACACACGTCCACGCTGCCCGAACCATTTGGCCGAGTGCTCGTTGAGGCGCTGCTGGCCGAGCGTCCGCTCGTGGCGAGCAATGCCGGTGGCGTGCGGGAGGTGGTGCAGCATGCGGTGACCGCGCTACTCGTCCCGCCAGATGATGCGACGTCGCTCGCTGCCGCGATCACGGTGCTTCGTGCTGATCCCGCGCGCGCACGCGAGCTCGCGAAGCGTGGTCATGCCGACGTACGCGCTCGGTTCTCGCGCACCGCGCTCATCGCCGGCGTGGCGCGTGCGATTGCCGACGTCCTATCCGGAGCGCCCCGGTGAAGGTCGCGATCGTCCACGACTACCTCAACCAGGCCGGCGGCGCCGAGCGCGTCGTCGCGACCTTGCATCGGATGTATCCGGATGCGCCGATCTTCACGACGCTGTTCGATGCGGCGGTGGTGGGTGAGCCGCTCGCGTCGGCGGACGTCCGCACCTCGTGGATGCAGCGACTGCCGTTCTGGAAGCGCCACTTCAAGGCGTACCTGCCGCTCTATCCGTTCGCGATTCGTTCGTTCGACCTGCGCGGCTACGACGTGATCCTCAGCAGCAGCTCGGCGTGGGGCAAGGGCGTGCGCATTCCGCCCGGAGCGGTGCACGTGTGCTACTGCTACACGCCGATGCGATGGGTGTGGAGCTTCGACAATTACGTGGGGCGCTCCGAGCTGTCGCTGCCATCGCGGATTGCTGCGCGCCTCATCGTCCCCTGGCTTCGCGGGTGGGACGTCCGCTCTGCGGCGAGCGTCCATCGGTTCATCGCGATCTCGACCGAGGTCGCGCGGCGCATTCGCGCGAGCTACGGACGCGAGAGCGACATCGTCTTTCCGCCGGTGGACGTGCATCGTTTCGCAGCGCACCGCGCCGCGGAGGACTTCTTTCTCGTCGTGTCGCGGCTGACGTCGTACAAGCGCATCGACCTCGCCGTTCGTGCGTGCACGACGCTCGGACTGCCGCTCATGGTGGTCGGCAACGGGCCGGACCGTGCCGCGCTCGAGCGCATTGCGGGCCCGACCGTGAAGTTCCTGGGCCGCGTCCCGGACGATGAGGCGACGCTGCTGTTCGAGCGGTGCAAAGCGTTCATCCTTCCGGGCATGGAGGATTTCGGGCTCACGCCGCTCGAGGCGAATGCGGCCGGGAAGCCGGTCGTCGCCTTCGCGGGCGGCGGCGCGCTCGACACCGTTCGCGATGGCGAAACGGGAGTGCTCTTCCGCGAGGAGACGGCATTCGCGCTGGGCCATGCCCTGCTTGCGGTATCGGCGCGCACGTGGGACCCGCACGTGTTGCGCGCGCATGCGGAGACGTTCGATGAGCCGGTGTTCGAGGCGCGGTTGCGGGCTGTGATCGCGTCGGCGTTGGAGGAGCACCGCGAGAGACAGGCCCACGGGAGCTGAGCGTGAGCGTGAGCCTCCAGCATTGAGCCCACTAGAGCTCGAGCTCGTGCTGGAGCTCAAGCTCGAGCTCTGAGCGGGCTCATTGCTCGAGGCTCACGCTCATTGTTGCAGTAGTCGCTTTCGGAGGCCAATGAGCATCTTGCGAACCTCCACCGTGGCGCCCGTGATGACAGCATGCTCACTCGGAGGGCAAAGGTTGCTGTCAACCGCCCGCTGGAGGTGGGACTCGAGCTCATTGGCTTCCTTGATCGCCATCGTCACGTAGCGCGCAAAGTCGGCGTCGGACGAACTTCCGCGTCCTTCTGCGATGTGCGAAGGTATCGCGTCCGCCGCGCGAGTAATCTGATCCGCCAGTCCGCGCCGCTTTCGTGTAAAGCGTTGGGCAAAGGTGGCGGAGTCGAGGGAAAGCACGTGAGCTTTCTGCCAGACCTGAAGTTTTCGGAAATCAGACATAGTCGGAACCTGGCGGCTCCGCGTGGCGAGCCGGCATCATTCCAACGCACAACGGAGCCGATTCCTTTTCCGAGCGTGAGCGTGAGCGTGAGCCTCCAGCATTGAGCCCACTAGAGCTCGAGCTTGAGCCCAAAGCTCGAGCTCGAGCTGCCCCCAAAGCTCGAGCTCGAGCTCTGAGCGGCTCATTGCTCGAGGCTCACGCTCACGCTCATGCTGGAAGCTCACTCCCGATAGTTTGCTCTTGCCCCCGCTATCTACGAGCATGCCTTCCCGCCGCGATTTCCTCCGCAACGCCGCTGTCCTGACCGGCGGTGCCTTCACCTTGGGCGCCATCCCCGACGCCATCGGCCGCGCCATGTCCATTCGTCCGGCCGCCGGTACGACCTTCCGCGACGCCGAGCACGTCGTGATCTTGATGCAGGAGAATCGCTCGTTCGATCATGCGTACGGTGCGCTTCAGGGTGTGCGCGGGTATCGCGATCCGCGCGCGCACGTCCTCCCGAACGGCAACCCGGTGTGGTTCCAGACCGACGCGCGCGGTGACACGTTCGCCCCGTTCAGGCTCGACATGACGACGACCAACGCCACCTGGCTCGGCGACCTGCCCCACTCGTGGGCCGATCAGGTGGACGCGCGCAACGGTGGCAAGTACGACCGGTGGCTCATCGCCAAGCCGAAGCGCAACCTCCCACTCACGCTCGGCCACTATTCGCGTCGTGACATTCCGTTCTACTACGCGCTCGCCGACGCATTCACCGTCTGCGACCAGGCGTTCTGTTCTTCACTCACCGGGACGACTGCCAATCGCCTGTTCCTCTGGTCGGGCACGATTCGCCGGGACGCCGCGGACGTTGCACGCGTGCAGAACCGTGATACGTACTACGATCGCGAAGCGACGTGGCGCACGTTCCCCGAGCGGTTGGAGGATGCGCGCGTGTCGTGGCGCATCTACCAGAACGAGATCAGTCTCGACTCGGGACTCCGCGCTCACGAGGAAGCGTGGCTCAGCAACTTTACCGACAATCCCATCGAGTGGTTTCCGCAGTTCAACGTCCGTCATGCCGGGAGCCGTCGCGCGTATCTGCCGGCGTTCCTCGCGGCAGCACCGCTCGAGATCGCGGAACGCGAGCGCGCGCTGCGCGACCAGGCTCTCGCGACCGACGCGCGGACGAAGCTCGAGCGCGAGCTGGCGAACCTACGCGCGCGAGTCGGGGTGGCCGAGTCCGAGCGGCGCACGCATACAGACGCCGCGTGGAGTGCGCTGACCGAGCGCGCGAAATCGCTGCACGCCCGGGCATTCACCACCAACGCTGGGGATCCCGCGTACCGGTCCATTACCAACCTGCCGTATCAGGACGGCACGAGCCAGCGGGAGGTCGCCGTGCCTGCCGGCGACGTGTTGCATCAATTTCGGCAGGACGTTTCATCTGGCGCACTCCCCGCGGTCTCCTGGCTCGTGGCGCCGCAGAATTTCTCCGATCATCCCAGCTCGCCGTGGTATGGCGCGTGGTACGTCTCGGAGGCCCTCGATATCCTGACGAAGAATCCGGACGTGTGGAAGAAGACCGTGTTCATTCTCTGCTACGATGAGAACGACGGCTACTTCGACCACGTGCCACCGTTCGTCGCGCCGCATCCGTCGCGCCCTGAAACAGGTGCGACGTCGCCGGGCATCGATACCTCGGTCGAGTGGGCGAACGTGCACGGTCGCGAGTCGTCGATCGGGCTCGGGTATCGCGTGCCGCTCGTGGTCGCGTCGCCGTGGAGCCGCGGCGGGTGCGTGAACTCGGAGGTCTTCGACCATACGTCGGTACTGCGTTTCCTGGAGGTGTGGTTGGCCGCGCGCGGCGCGCCCGTGCGGGAAGCGAACATCATCGGCTGGCGTCGCACGGTGTGCGGCGACCTGACGTCGGTGTTTCGCCCCTATGATGGCGAGCGGCTCGACTCCCCTGCGCCACTCGAGCGCGATGCCGAGGTCGCGCGTATCCACGCGGCGAAGTTTCGCGAGGCGCCACGCGCCGGAGTGGCGCTCTCGAAGGCGGCAATTGGGTCGGCGAACGTTGGCGCGTTGCAGGAGGCTGGGACGCGTCCGTCGTGTCCGTTGCCCTATGAGCTCGTGGTGAACGCGGAGATCCACGAGGGTGCGTTGACGCTCGTGATGGAAGCGAGGAAGGCCGCGTTTGGAGACGCGTCCGTGGGGGCGCCCTTCAACGTCTACTCGTACCTGCCGGAGATGACGTGCCGGTCGTACGCGGTGAAGGCGGGCGATGTCGTGCGCGACACGCTGCCCATGGGACGCTCATATCGTGTGCGCGTGGACGGGCCCAACGGTTTCATGCGCGAATTCTCCCGAAATGGCGGTGCCGCGGGGAACGTGGCAATCGCGGTCCGCTTCGCCGACGGCGGCGCCAGGAGTGGGCGGCTGGAGATACAGGTAGCGCACCAGGGGGCCAGTGGTTCAGCCACTCGCGCCGTCACGATTCGCGATGAATCGTACGGCGCTCCGGTTCGGCGCTTGGCGGTACGTGGTGGCGCGCCCGTCTCGGCGGTGGTGGATACGGCGGGCACGCGCGGATGGTACGACTTCACGGTGCAATCCGGGGGAATCGTTCAGCGCTATGCTGGTCGCGTCGAGACCGGGGCGTGGAGTGTCACCGATCCGGCGATGGGCGGAGTGTGAGCCTCACCCTCCCGGTGACCGCGGAGCCGTCCACCGGGTTGAGTGGGCAGTAACCATCACGCCAGGGACACAATGCAGAGTTCACACACTTCTCGAATTGCCTTTCGCTGGCTCCTTGGCGCGACCGCCGCGATCGCTCTGGCTGCGTGTAGCTCACCGGGAGATCCTGACATCATTCGCGATCCGCCGACGTATGCCATCGACCTGCGCGGCACCGTGGTCACGGCTGAAACGGGCTTGCCGAGTGATCCAATCACCATCGACAGCGCTCGCGTGGATGGAGACACCCTCGCCGCTGTGGTCACTCACGGCGGCGGGTGTGCCCCACACACCTACCAGCTCGTCATCGGCAATACGTGGATGGAGTCGTATCCCGTGCAGGTCGGTGCTCGCATCGCTCACAACGCAAACGGCGACATGTGCCGGGCGCTCCTGCGTCGAGAGTTGCGCATGAACCTGCGGCCGCTGGCCGCCGCCTACCGCGCGGCGTACAAGCAGGAACATGGATCGGTGGCCATCCGACTGACGGGCGCGTCCGGCAACCTGCTGTACACGTTCTGACCCGAGCCCAGCTTTGAGCGTGAGCGTGAAGCCTCCAGCATTGAGCCGACTAGAGCTCGAGCTTCAGCTCGAGCTAGGGCTCGAGCTCTGAGCGGCTCATTGCTCGAGGCTCACGCTCACGCTCGCAAGCGCGATTCACGCTTCAGAACACTATTACTGTCCTGGGTCGAGCCTTGTACTTGAGATACAGCCGATTGTGACGATCATCGTCCGGCACCTGCCGTCCCTTGATGAACACCTCGACCACCTGCGTCCGAAGGTCCAGCGGATCGCCCGTCGTGATGAACAGGTTCGCCAACTTCCCTGGCGCAACGGTACCGATCTCCTTGTCCACCCCGAAGATCTCCGCCGGCCACACCGTGAGCGCCTTGAGTGCGCCGTCAGCCGAGAGTCCATAGGCAACCGCCAACGCCGCATGGAATGCGACATGACGCGCGTTGGTGCCGTTCACCGTGGAGAACGCGAACTTCACCCCGGCGTCATGTAGCAGGCCGGGTTGCGCATAGATCGCATCGTACGGGACGCTGTCGCCCGGCGCTGACTCGATCGAGCCGAGAATGACCGGGATGTTCTTCTCCGCGAGGAGCGTCCGGACCTTCCATGCGTCGAGCCCACCGGAGATCACCACGCGCATTCCCCACTTCTCGCCAAACGCGATGGCGCCCTTGATCGCGCTGTCGCTGTTGGCCGGAATGATCGCGGGCACCTTCTTCTCGAACACCGGGCGCATCGCCTCGTAGATGAGGTCGACCTTGCCCTGGCCGGCCGACCGGCTCGCGTGGTACGCCTTCGCCGTGG
>JBKJMP010000245.1:0-6701 GCA_046596395.1 Gemmatimonadaceae bacterium | reverse complement strand
GTCATGCCGCAGACCATCGAGGCGATCTCACACGCCAAGAATGCCGGCGTCCCGATGATCGTCGCGATCAACAAGGTCGACCTCCCGCAGGCCAACGTGATGAAGGTCAAGCAGGACCTCCTTCAGCATGGCGTGGTGCTCGAGGAGTTCGGCGGCACGGTGCTCAGCACCGAGATCTCGGCAAAGAAGGGCACGAACATCGACATGCTGCTCGAGCAGATCCTCCTCCAGGCGGAGTTGCTCGACCTCAAGTCCAACCCGAACAAGCGCGCCACTGGCACCGTCGTCGAGGCACAGCTCGATGCCGGCAAGGGTCCCGTGGCCACCGTCCTCGTGCAAAGCGGCACCCTGCGCGTCGGCGACGACTTCATCGTCGGCATGTTCTCTGGTCGCGTTCGCGCGCTGCTCGACGAACGCGGCAAGGCGGTCAAGGCGGCCGGACCGGCGATTCCCGTGCAGGTGCTCGGTATGGCGGGCGTTCCCATGGCTGGAGACCAGCTGCTGGTCGTGGAAGATGCCACGGCAGCGCGTGAAGTGGCGCAGCGCCGCGAGCGCCTCGACCGTGAGGCCAAGAGCCGGCGCACGACGCGCGGGGGAGTCACGCTGGAAGACTTCATGGCGCAGTCCACGACGGGCGAGGTTCGGTCGCTCCGCATCGTCATCAAGGCGGATCAGGGCGGCCCGGCGGAAGCACTCGCCGACGCGCTCAGCCAGCTGGGTACGAGCGAAGTCAAGGTCGAGGTGGTGCACCGCGGCGTCGGTGCCATCACCGAGAGCGACATCCTGCTCGCCCGCGCCTCGGGCGCCATCATCATCGGCTTCCACGTGCGTCCGGACAACAACGCCCGCGCGGCAGCCGAGCGCGAGAATGTGGACATCAAGCTGTACCGCATCATCTACGAGGCGGTTGCCGATGTGCGCGCCGCGCTCGAGGGCATGCTGCGTCCGGAACAGCGCGAAGTCATTCTCGGCGAAGCCGAGGTGCTGGAAACGTTCAAGGTGCCCAAGCTCGGCCTCATCGCCGGTTGCGCGGTCCGCAATGGCGTCATTCGCCGCGACGGGCGCGTGCGTATCATCCGGGACAGTGTCGAAGCCTACGAGGGCACGATTCACTCGCTGCGTCGCTTCAAGGACGACGTGAAGGAGGTGCGCGAAGGATTCGAGTGCGGTATCGGGATCGAAAACTTCAACGACCTCAAGGTCGGTGATCGCATCGAGTGCTACCGCACCGAAGAGATCGCCCGCACCCTCGAGTCGGCTCCCCAGAGCTGACGACGGTTCGTCGCGCCGAGGGCCGGTCCGAGACGGGACCGGCACCTCGGTGTGGCCACCTCGCACCGGTCACTACCGTGTCGCCTGATCACCACCGCTCCGATCGTGTCGCTGCCGCGATGCGTGAGGAAATCGCCACCTTCCTCGCCAACGAGGTCAAGGACCCGCGCATTCTCGGGCTCGTGACCGTGACGGCCGTTGACGTGACGCGCGACCTCCGCCACGCCAAGATCTTTGTCAGTGTCCTCGGCTCGGAGTCGCAACGGTCCGCGACGTTCGAGGGACTCGATGCCGTCGCCGGACACCTGCGCGGCCGCGTTGGGCGCGCGCTGCGGTTGCGGGTCGCGCCTGAGCTCGAGTTCCGCAACGATACGAGTATCGCGCACGCGGCGCACATCGAGCAGCTGCTCGCGCAGGTGCGCAAGGATCCGGTGACGGAAGCGCCCAATGCCGCGCCGGCCACCCCAGTACAGGACGATGAGGGACGCGACGTCTGACGGGATGCTGCTCGTCGACAAGCCAGCGGGTGTGACGTCGCACGATGTGGTGCTCGCCGCGCGTCGCGCGTTTCACGAGCCGCGGATCGGGCACGCCGGCACCCTCGATCCGTTCGCGACTGGGCTCCTCGTGCTGTTGCTGGGCCGCGCCACTCGGCTGCTGCCGCACCTCGACGGCGTCCCGAAGGAGTACGAGGCCGTGATCGCGCTCGGTCGCGAGACGGACACCGATGACCTGGAGGGCACCGTCATTCGCGAGGCCCATCCGCCGGCCGATGCGGCGATCCACGAGGCGATCGTCGCGCTGACTGGTGACCTGGAGCAGGTGCCCCCGGCGTACTCGGCGAAGCGGGTCGCCGGGAGACGGGCCTACGAGGCCGCGCGCGCCGGCGAGGAGCTCGTGCTCGCCCCCGCCCACGTCCGCGTATTCGCTTGGCGGGACGTGTCACGCGAGGGAGACCGGTTGCGCGCGACGATTGCCTGCGGTGGAGGCACGTACATCCGCGCGCTCGCGCGCGACCTCGGCCGGCTCACCGGGAGTGCAGCGCACCTTGCCGAGTTGCGGCGCGTTCGGAGCGGACCGTTCGTCGTCGGCCACGCGACGTCGCTCGACGACGTTCGCGCGGGTCGGAGCACGCTTCGTCCCGCGCTGGACGCGTTGCCGACGATCCCCCATGTCTCGCTCTCCGGTGAAGACGCCGAGCGGGTGTTGCGCGGCATGACGGTCGAGCGGGGGGTGGACGCCGACCGTGCGGCGCTCGTCGATTCGCGGAGCGGCGTGCTCGTGGCGTTCGCTGTAGCGGATGGATCGAGCTGGCAACCGCGCGTGGTCATGCGAAAGGTCGGGTGAGCGTGGCGCACGACCCTGGCGCTTCGACGCTTCCGCCACACGTGCGTGAAACCGTCGTGACGGTCGGCACGTTCGACGGCGTGCACCGCGGTCATCTCGACGTCCTCGCTCGCCTCGTTGCGCGGGCACGAGCGACCGCACGCGCCAGCCTCCTGCTCACGTTCGATCCCCACCCGCTCGAACTGCTCAATCCGGCCAAGGCGCCGTTGCTGCTCACCACGCGTGAGGAGAAGATCGCGGCGCTCGCATCCACCGGTCTCGAATACGTCGTGATCCTCCCCTTCACGCGCACCTTTGCGGATCACTCGGCAAGCCAGTTCGTCGAGTCCATTCTGCGCGAGCGCCTGCGCATGGCCGAGTTGCTGATTGGCCACGATCACGGGTTCGGGCGCGGTCGGGAGGGTGGCGTCGACCTGCTTCGCAGCCTCGGCGCGCGTCAGGGTTTCGCGGTGGATGTCGTCGCGCCGGTGCAGGGAACCGATGGCGAGCCGGTGAGTAGCACCAACATTCGAAATGCAATTCTTGGCGGCGACCTGCGCGCGGCGGAGGATGGGTTGGGCCGGCGATATGCGGCCGCGGGCACGGTGGTGCCGGGGGACGGCCGGGGGCGCTCGATCGGGTACCCCACGATCAATGTCGCGTCGGCTTCGAGGCGAAAGTTGCTGCCGCCGGACGGCGTCTACGCCGTTCACGTCGAAACGCCAGTGGGTCCGCTTGGCGGCATGATGAACCTTGGTGGCCGTCCGACCTTTGGTGATGACAGCCGGAAGATCGAAGTACATCTGTTCGATGTGAACGCCGACTTCTATGGAGCGTCGGTCGAGGTTGGTTTCGTCGCGCGGCTGCGCGACACCCGCCGCTTCGGTGGCGTCGAAGAACTGAAAGCCCAGCTCGCGCTCGACGAAACCGCCGCGAGAAACGCGTTGACGCTCCTCGCAGAGGCGGCTAAGTTGAAAGGTTCCATGCACTTTCCTCCCTCCACTCCGTAGTCGCATGTCCAACCTGAAGCACCGCCTGGCCATCATTGCGGTTCTCACCCTGGCCGCGGTCTTTGCGCTCTTTCCCCGCGACGTCAAGAAGCGCGATCGACGCCCGGACGGGACCTTTTTCGATACCACCACGCGCCGCGTTCCGCTTCGCTACGGGCTCGACCTGTCCGGCGGAATGCATCTGGCGCTCGAGGTCGATGAGTCCAAGGGGGTCATCGCCGACAAGGAGGAGGCGATTGATCGCGCGCTCAAGGTCGTGCGCACTCGCATCGACGGCCTCGGCGTGTCCGAGACGGTGATCCAGAAGGCGGGCAACGACCGCATCATCGTCGACATTCCGGGAATCGAGGACCGCGAGCGCGCGATCAAGATGGCGCAGGATCAGGCGTTCCTGGAGTTCCAGATCACGGACAAGACACAGGCGTTCGAGAAGGTGCTCCCGCGCCTCGACGCCATCGCGAAGGCGAAGGGCATTGGCGGCGCCACCGGCGCCGTGATCCTTTCCGACACGGCGAAGAGCGTGGGGCTTGGCGGACTCTTATCGGCGAATGACTCGGCGGGCACGGATTCGTCGAAGGCTGGCGCCGCTGAAGACAGCACCGCGGCCGACAGTGCAGCGCTGCCGGGCGTCTCCGGTGGCGTGATCTCCAAGATGATCCTCGCTGGGCAGATGCCCGGCCAATTCATCTTCGAGAAAACGAACTCGGATGTCCTGAAGAACTTCATGGCACTGCCCGAGGTCGTAAGCGTCTTGCCACCCGCCAAGGTGGTTCGGTTCAGCAATGACTCGACGGTGATCCAGAACAAGACCTACCGCTACCTGTACATGCTCGACGCGCGACCGCTCATCACGGGCGACATGCTGGTCGGCGCGAAGCCGAATACGTCGCCGACCGAGGGAACGATCGTCGAGTTTCAGCTGAGCAATGAGGGTGGCCGGAAGTTCCAGCGCGAGACGGCGAAGCATGTGAAGGACTACATGGCCATCGTGCTCGACAAGGTCGTGATGGGGTCGCCACCGGTCATCAACAGCGCGATCGGTTCGCGCGGCCAGATCACCATGGGCCAGGGCCGCGACCTTCAGGCGGCGCAGGATCTGTCGCTCGTCCTCAAGGCGGGCGCCCTTCCGGTGCCGCTCAAGGTGGCCGAAGTGCGTAACATCGGCCCCAGCCTCGGACAGGATTCGATTCGTCAGGGCATCACGGCGGGTGTGGTGGCGGTCCTGCTGATCCTCATCATCATGGTGGGTTACTACCGGTTCTCCGGCTTCCTGGCGATCCTCGGCCTCGTGATGTACGTGCTGTACACGATGGGGCTGCTCGCCAGCCTGGATGCCGTGCTTACGCTTCCGGGGCTTGCGGGGCTCGTGCTCTCGATTGGCATGGCGGTCGATTCGAACGTCCTGATCTTCGAGCGCATCCGGGAAGAGATGGATCGCGGCAAGACGATGCGAACCGCGATCAACGAAGGCTTCGACCATGCCTTCAGCGCCATCTTCGACACCAGTGCCGTCGCCATCCTCACCTCGATGGTGCTGTACCAGTACGGCACGGGCCCCGTGAAGGGCTTCGCTGTCACGCTGATCGCGGGCCTCATCGCCGGTATGTTCACATCGATCTTCGTCGTGCGGACTTTCTTTCTCCTGTGGCTCCACCGCACCCGCGGCGCCCAGACGCTGAGCATCTGAAGCCATGCTGCGCATATTTCACAACACGAACTACGATTTCATCAAGCCCTGGCGCATCGCCGTCGGGATCACCATCGCGTTCTACCTGGCGGGAGCGATCGCCATGGTCGCGAACGACGGCCTGAACTACAGCATCGAGTTTACAGGCGGAACGCTGGTACAACTGCAGTTCCCGCAGGCGCCGGATGCGGCGGCGGTCCGCGCGGCGGTTCGCGATGCGGGCTATCCTGGTGCGGAGATTCAGCCATTCGGCAGCCCCCGCGAGTTTACCGTGCGCGCCGCGGGAGCCGAGTCGGCCTCTGGAGCGAATGTGGAAGGCGTTGCCGTCGGCATCGAGCGGGCCCTCAAGGAGCGGTTCGCCTCGAACCAGCCCACCGTCATGCGCACCGAGATCATCGGACCGCGCGTTGGCGCGGAGCTTCAGGCGAACGCCATCAAGGCGCTGCTCATCTCACTGCTCGTGACGCTCGCCTTCCTCGCGTACCGGTACGACTGGCGCTTCGGCGTCGCGGCCGTGATCGCGACGGGGCACAACCTCGCGGCGACGTTCTCGTTCATGGCACTCATGGACCTCGAGATCTCGCTGACGGTCGTTGCAGCGCTGCTGACGGTGATCGGCTACTCGTTGAATGACACGATCATCATCTTCGATCGTGTGCGTGAGAACCTGAAGAAGGCGCGCCCGGAGCCGCTCCCGCTCGTGCTCAATCGCGCGATCAACGAAACCCTGCCGCGCTCCATCCTCACGCACGCAACGGTGTCGCTGGCCATCCTCGCGCTGCTGCTCTTCGCGGGTGAGGTCATCCGGCCGTTCTCGTGGATCATGATCTTCGGCGTCGTGACCGCGACGTTCAGCTCCATCTACATCGCTGGCCAGGTGTTGCTATGGATCGAGCACAAGTGGCCGCGGCATCGCGAGGAAAAGCATCCCGCTCGTCCGTCCACCCCCATCGCACCCCGCCCGGCCGCGCCAACGCCAAAGCCGCCGGTTGCGGCGCGCTCGCGCTGACCTCGTGACGTCCGCTCACACGAACCGCCGCCCCGTGCGGCGGTTCGTGTATCCATGACCGAGTTCATCGATAGCCACGCGCATCTCGCCGATCTCGCCTTCGACGACGATCGCGACGCGGTGATCACGCGGGCGCGCCTCACAGGTGCGCAGGCGATCGTTTGCATCGGTGAGTCCATCGCCGCGGCGGATCGCGCGGCGCTGGTCGCCGCGGCCCACCCGGGATTCTGCTACCACACCGCGGGCGTTCACCCGCACGACGCAGCGAGTTTCAACGCCGGTCGTGACCTTCCGGCCATCCGGGCGCATGTCGCATCGGGCGCGGTCGCGATCGGCGTTGAAACTCGCTGCGTCGTGCGGGTGAACGCCCGCGGTGTGGTAGCAGAATCCCGGGTGG
>JBKJMP010000026.1:0-3038 GCA_046596395.1 Gemmatimonadaceae bacterium | reverse complement strand
GGGGCTGTGCCACTGCGGGGGCTCCACATAATTGAAGCCATCCTCGAGGTTCGCCGCCGCGCGGAAGTGTCTGACGGCGTCGGCATGGCTCCCGCGGCGATAGGCAATCTCACCCAGCAGCGCGTGCATGGCGATTTCCATGATCGTCTTGTTCTCACCAGTTCCGGAAGACATCGCCGTGCGATCCGCCGCGCTTGTTCCCCGGGCGATCCGGGTCACCGTATCAAGAGCCGCCCGCGCCGCGCTCCAGTCGTGCTTCGCGGCATGCGCCGCACCGCGCGCGTAGTACATCAGTCCGGACGAGAGGCGCAGGTCCGACGGCAGCATGGGCTCCGAGAGCACCTCATCCCAACGGCCGAAGGTCGCCAGCATCAGGTGATGGTACGCAATGAGTGGTTCGAGCGGTCCAACCTGCCGTGCACTCGCGACGGGCACACGATCCCGAAGATTCCGCGAGGCCTCGAGGGCCTCCCGGCTCCGACCCGCCATCATCGCCGCCATCGAGAGGAAGTGGTAGTTGTGCGGGTAGTATGCGGCGGGATACAGACCGGACGGCTTCTCTCCGGTGATGTACGTCTCATCGGCGTGCACCGCGTGCCGGTTGCTCTCGATCGCGTCGTTGTAGCGGCCAACGCGAACGTAGATGTGGGCAGGCATGTGAACGATGTGGCCCGCCCCCGGCATCAGCGAGGCCAGTCGCTCGGCGCACGCGACGGCCTTCTCCGGAGCGACCGCTTCGACGGCGTGAATGTAGTAATGGCATGCCCCCGGATGATCGGCGTTGGCCTTCATCACCCGCTCGAGCTGGGCGAGGATGACCTCCGTGCCCGCGTGTGGCTTTCCGTCCTTCGTCCAGTAGTCCCACGGCCGCAGGTTCATCAACGCTTCGGCGTACAGCGTCGCGGCATCCTGATCATCCGGAAAGCGCGCGACGACGTCGCGCATGGAGTTCGCGTAGGCCGAGTCGAGGCGGGCGCGACTGGCGGGCGCGTGTAGCGCGTGGCGTGACTCGAGGGCCGCGATGAACGCCTGCTCCCGGAGAGACGCGCTCCCCCGAAGCGCGACGGCCTGCTGCAGGTGTGCCCACGCCGGCTCGGCGGCGCTGGCCTCCATCGGCGCATTCACGTTGGGCCCCAGCGCCAGTGCCGCGCCCCAGTGACAGATCGCGCACGCCGGATCGATCCGCGCCGCTTCCTCGAACGCGCGTATCGCCTCGGCATGGTTGAAGCCGTACACGAGCCGCATCCCCTGGTCGAAGTACTGCTGTGCAGCCGCGAACTTCGTCGTGGCAGGCACGCTGTGGCTGCCCAGGTTCGTGTACAGGGGGACGGCGGCAGGCTGGGCGGAAAGCGTGCTCGCGGAGACGACGAGCGGGAGGAAAAAGCGGGAGAACGTCATGGAATGCGCGCTCCAGATGGCGGTGGGCCGGCCTGCATGTCGCCAACGACGATACACGTTTTGGGGAATAGGGAAAGAGTACCTGGAGACGGGAGAAGGGCCGAACTCGATCGGCGCCAGGCCGACCCTGACGGCAAGCCATCACCGCGACCACCTTGCATCGCGCGCTCCCATCAGCAGGTGCCGTGTGCCGCCTGACTGCACCGGTGCGCCAACTGCCACATTCTCACGTTACGGAGGAATGGCGATGCGAGGGAAGGAACGAAGTGTCATGTTCAGCCGGCGCGAATTCATGGGTGTCGCGGCGAGTCTTCTCGCGTCGGCTGCCATCGATCCCGCGACTCTCCTTGCCCAGCCGGGCCCGCGCGTGAACGGCACGCGTCTCAATGGGCGCCTGACCGATCTCAAACGATTCGGAACGACGCCGGCCGGTGGCGTCTCCCGAGTCGCCTATTCCGACTCCAATCGCGCGGCGCTCGCGGTCGTGACGCGCTGGATGCGCGAGGCCAAGCTCGCTCCCGCGATGGATGTCGCGGGCAACGTGATCGGTCGCCGCGCCGGACGCGACAGCAGGCTGAAGCCGATCGTGATCGGGTCGCACATCGATTCCGTTCCCGACGGCGGCAACTACGACGGGAACGTTGGATCGATGGCGGCGCTCGAAGTCGCGCAGGCGCTCGCCGATCACGGGATCACCCTGCGCCATCCGCTCGAGCTCGCGATCTGGTCCAACGAGGAGGGCGGATTGTTCGGCAGTCGCGCCGTGAGTGGCGACCTTCCCGCGGCGGAGCTCGATGTGATTTCCGCGAGCGGGAAAACGGTTCGTGACGGAATCCGCTTCCTCGGCGGCGATCCATCGAGGCTCAAGACTGCGGTGCGGCGCAAGGGCGACATCGCCGCGTACCTGGAGATGCACATCGAGCAGGGTGGGATCCTCGACGCCGAGGGGGTCAACATCGGCGTCGTGGAGGGGATCGTCGGCATTCGCCGCTGGGAGGTGACGGTCACCGGATTCGCGAACCACGCCGGGACGACGCCAATGGATCAGCGGAGAGACGCGCTCGTCGCGGCGGCGCGGTTCGTGGACGCGGTCCAGCGTACTGCCCGGAGCATTCCGGGCCGGCACGTGGCGACCGTCGGCCGCATTCGCGCGCTACCGGGCGCTCCCAACGTCATTCCGGGACGAGTGGAATGCACGCTGGAAATCCGCGACCTGGAGGACGAGAAGATGCTGAGCACCTTCGAGCGGATACGGGCCGAAGCAATGCGGATCGGTTCCGAGACCGGAACGACGTTCGGGCTCGCGGAATCGCTGTTTCACGCCCCTGCGCCGACCGACCTGCGCATCCGGTCGCTGATCGCCGATGCCGCGAAGGTGCGTGGTCTGTCGGCGCGGACGATGCCGAGCGGCGCGGGGCACGACGCCCAGACGATCGCCCGGCTCGGTCCCGTCGGGATGATCTTCGTGCCCAGCGTCGCCGGGATCAGTCACTCGCCGAAGGAGTTCTCGAAGCCGGAGGACATCACGAATGGCGCGAACGTCATGCTCGACGTCGTACTCGAGCTCGACGCCTGGAAGTAACCGCGGCCACCGTCGCGCTTGCGTACCGACCTCTGATGACCCGAGTCAGATGCAGAGC
>JBKJMP010000646.1:0-3657 GCA_046596395.1 Gemmatimonadaceae bacterium | reverse complement strand
CTGCACCTGGACGTCTGCGCCAGCCGCCGGCGGAGCAACGAGCCAGTTCACCTCACGCGCGATCACGCCGCGACCCACCAGCTCCTCCCGCGGGCCCACGACGACCTCGCGCGTGGCCGGCCGGATCTCCACCACGTACAGCGGCTCGGCCGAGCCTCCGGGAAGTCCACGCCGCTGTCCCACCGTGTACCGCGCGAAGCCCGCGTGGTCACCCAGCACGGTACCGTCGCGACGAACGAACGCACCCGGCGCCAGCGCCGGCGCATCGGCACCGAGCTCGCGCGCGATGATCTTCGCGTGATCGCCATCCGGCACGAAGCAGATGTCCTGGCTCTCAGGCTTCTCGGCAATGAGCTCGAGTCCCAGCTCGTGTGCCACGGCGCGCGTCTCGGCTTTCGTCTGTCCACCGACCGGCAGGATCATCCGCGAGAGCACGCCGCGGTCGATGCCCCACAGGAAGTACGACTGGTCCTTCGCCGGATCGAGCCCGCGATGCAGTACGCCGTCGTGCACCTGCGCGTAGTGCCCCGTCGCGATCCAGCGCGCGTCGATCGCGTCGGCCTTTCTTAGGAGGTCGCGAAACTTCGTGAACGTGTTGCAGCGCACGCACGGAATCGGCGTGCGCCCACGCGCATACTCGGACACGAAGTCCTGCACCACGTCGCGCCCGAACGCGCTCTCGAGATTGAGCACGTAGTGCGGCACGCCGAGCTGCTCGCAGATGCGGCGCGCGTCGTTCACGCTGTCGAGCGAGCAGCACGGACGGTCGGGCAGGTCCTCCCCGTGGCAGAAGAGCTTCATCGTCGCGCCGACGACGTCGAAGCCCTGCCGCACCAGCAACGCGGCGGCGACAGACGAATCCACGCCGCCACTCATGGCCACCAGCACGCGGTCGCCCATTAGCGGATCACGCCGTCGCGAGACGGCGCGCCTTCTCCACGAGCATCGGGAACACCTCCGACACACGCTCCACGCAGGCGCTGGTGTTCAAACAACCGAGGCTCATTCGGATGGCCGACGTCGCGACGTCCGCGCGAACACCGAGCGCCGCCAGCACGTGCGACGGCGAAATGCTGCCGCTCTGGCACGCGGAGCCCGCCGAGCAGGCGATGCCGCGGAGGTCGAGCGCCATCAGCAGCGACTCGCTGTCGGTACCGGGAACGGAGATGCTCAAAATGTGCGGCGCGCGCGGTGCTCCTCGGCCATGGATGATTGCGTCCGGAATGCGGGCGAGGAGAGCGGCCTCGAGCCGGTCGCGCAGGGTCTCCATGGTCGTCCACTCGTGCTCGCGCTCCGCGACGGCCAGCTCGGCGGCCCGGGCAAGACCAACCGCCATCGCGACGTTCTCGGTTCCTGGGCGACGTCCGCGATCCTGCGTTCCACCGAACATCAGTGGCTCGAGCGGCGTGCCGCGACGCACGTACAGCGCGCCGATTCCCTTCGGGGCGCCGATCTTGTGACCGGAGATCGTGAGGACGTCGAACGGCGTCTGCCGGGCATCCACCTCGACCTTGCCGAACGCCTGGACGGCATCGGTGTGGAAGACGACGCCCTTCGCCTTGGCGCGCCGCGCGAGCGTGTCAATCGGCTGGATCACGCCGATTTCGTTGTTCACCCACATGACCGAGCAGAGCGCCACGTCCTCGCGCACGAGTGCATCGAACGAGGCATCGTCCACAACTCCCTGGCCGCCTACGGCGAGGATGCGCTCCTCGCCTCCTTCATGCGCCACCTGGTGCGCCGCCGCGAGCACGGCCTTGTGCTCGATCGGGGTCGTCACGACTGCGGTGCGTCGTCCGTCCTTCCTGCGGGCGCGCCAGATCCCGAGCAGCGCCATGTTGTCGGCCTCGGTGCCGCACGAGGTGAAGACGACCTCATCTGCCGAGGCGCCAAGACATCGTGCGACGCGCTCGTGCGCCTCGTCGAGTGCCGTGCGGGCCTCGCGCCCCCACCGGTGCACGCTGGACGGGTTCCCGAAGCGCGCGCCGAAGAACGGCTGCATGGCCTCGAGCACCTCCTCGCGCACCGGCGTCGTCGCAGCGTGGTCGAGATAGATCGGATCTGGCATCACCGAAACCTAACCCCCCTTCAACCGGACCCGTAGAACCTCGCGCGCACGGCCCACAGCGCAGGGAAGAACTTCTGGTTGATCGTGCGCGAGAGATATTTCGCACCCAGCGTGCCTCCGGTGCCTTCCGTGAGCGGGCCGATTACCCGCTCGACCAGCTGAACGTGCGAGAATCGCCACTGTGCGAACTGCTGTTCGTATTCGAGGAAGGCTTCGGCGAGGAAGAACAACGTCGTGGGACGCTCACCGACGTAGAGCGCCTCGAGGTCGATCGACTGGGCCCGCACGAGGTCGAGGAACAGGTCCTGGAGCGAAGGGCGATCGAGGGCGCGCCGAATCGCGGGCGGGATGGGCGCGTGCTCCTCGAGCACGTTGATGAAGTGCGGGTCCCGCATGCCCGATGTCGCCTCGATCGCGCGAAACTGCACGCTCTGCGATCCGCTCGACGTGCCGAGGTGCTGGCGGAACTCGGCGAAGTGCTGCGGTGGGAGGGTCTCGAGCGCCGCGAGCTGCGCCGAGACGATGCGCATCAGCGCGTTGATGCGTCCCATGCGGAAGAGGGCAAACTCCGCCTCGTGCGCCACCAGCGATTCGATGAGCAACTCGAGCTCGTGCAGGATCTCCTTGAACCACAGTTCGCTCGCCTGGTGCACCACGATGAAGAGCAGCTCATCGGGATGCGGCGAGCGTGGACGCTGCAGTGCGAGCAACTCCGTGAGCGCGAGATAGGACGGGTAGGTGACTTCGCTGGCGTCGTCGCTCAAAATGTCGCTACCTCCAGCGCGGCGACGTCGTCGACGCGCATCAGTTCCGTGGTGAAGTACGGCTCACCGTAACGCGTGCGGATCAGCGCCCCGTAGTACGCCGCGTAGTGCGTGACCATGTCGTACAGCGGCTCGCCATTCGGGTACACCTCGCCCGCCTGCGTGGCGCCGTCGAATTGCGACGCGTAGCATCGCACGGCCGCCATCTTCTGCTCGAACTCATCGCTGATGTCCACGACGAACGTGGGCCGGATGAAGTCCTGCCGGTACGTGAGCGCGTGGAGGATCTTGTGCGGCCGGTGCTTCGGGACGTCGGGCGCGACCTTGCCGAGGCCCGCCACGAAGCACGCGTCGCGAACGAGCTGTGCGGCGATGCGATGGTCCGGATGCCGCCCCTCGAGTGCCGGCGCAATGACCACTCTCGGAGCGAACCGCCGGATGACGCGCGCGAGAGCCTCGCGCGTCGCCGGCGTATTCTCGATGCCCGCGTCGGGCAAACCGAGGTTCTCCCGCGCGACGCAGCCGAGGATATCCGCCGCGCGCTCCGCCTCCGCGCCGCGCATCTGGGCCGAACCCAGCGTGCCCATCTCACCTCGAGTGAGGTCGACGATTGCCGTCCGGCGCCCGCCCTTGACTGCCTTGATGAGCGTCCCGCCGCAGAGGAGCTCCGCGTCGTCGCGGTGCGCGGCGATGGCGAGAATGTCGACGGGGGCGGAGGGTTGCATGACCCGAATATAGAGGTTGTGTGGGAAACTCGTCCTCTCGTCCTCTTGTCCGGTAGTTACTCGTGCCGCAGCGCCACCACGGGATCCATCTTCGCTGCAC
>JBKJMP010000674.1:0-3521 GCA_046596395.1 Gemmatimonadaceae bacterium | reverse complement strand
CCGACCGCTGGCTGATCGTGATGCCGATCTTCTCCCGCGTTCCGAAGCGCGCCGACGAGCCGCGTATGCCGAAAGGGGGGGAGCCCGCGCATGTCACGACCCGCGGGCGGCCGGGACAACCTGGCGCCGCACGCGCATTGTTCATCCCCCCGACGGTTCCCGCCGATTCGCAGGGGATCGTCCCGCCCTTCGTGCCGCGCAACCAGCCGCGCCCAGTGCCCGATTCAGGCTCATATGCGATGTGCTACGCGGTGAGCACCGGCGCCGATCCCTTCGGATCGTACTACCGCTACGAGTTCGGGCGGCCGCTCTTTCCGGACTATCCGCGGCCCGCCGTCTGGCCCGACGGCTACTACGTCCCGACGAGCACGGGTGACGAGGTGATCGAGAAGCACGCGTGCGTCGTCGATCGCCCGCGGATGCTCAATGGGGAGGACGCCACCGAGCAGTGCGTCATCATCGACGGCGTGAACTTCCTCAACAACGCCGACCTGGACGGGAGGGAGCTCCCGCCACCGGGTGCGCCGAACATCATGCTGGCCACGGGTGGCTCGCAGCTGAACAACATCCGCGAGGACGACGGCATCTACGCCTGGCACTTCCACGTGGACTGGGCCGATCCGTCGAACACGCGCGTCGTCGGGCCGACGAAGATTGCCGTTGCGCCGTACCGCTACCTCTGCGGTGGCCAGCTCACGAGCTGCGTCTCGCAGCCGGGTACGGAGCGCCGGCTCGACGCGCAGGGCGACAAGCTGATGGCGCGCGTCGTCTACCGTCGCATGGGACATCGGGAGTCGATCGTGGCCGTGCATTCGGTGGACACCGGTGCCGGCGGCGGGGGCGTGCGGTGGTACGAGTTCCGTGTCGGCACCGACCGCGCGGTGAGCCTCTTCCAGCAGGGGACGTACGCTCCGGGCGGCAACTTCCGCTGGATGGCCAGTCCGGCGATCGACAAGCGGGGCAACATCGGCATCGGCTACTCGTTCGGGGGGATGCCCCACTTCGCCGGCCAGCGCTTCGCCGCGCGTCTCTCCGCGGATCCGAGCGGCCAGCTGACGTTACGCGAGACAGTGCTCGCGACCGGAGAAGCAGCGCAGACCAATACGCTCCGATGGGAGGACTACACGCAGACCGCGATGGACCCGGACGACGACTGCACGATCTGGTACGTTGGCGACTACCTGCGTCGCGGTGCAGCCAACTACTCCTCGCGCATCGGGGCGTTCAGGATTCCCGGCTGTCGGTAAGGGTGTCCGGACGCCACCTCGATGCTTCGCGCTTACAGAAACCCAGACCGCGGAACGCCGATGACGCAGAAAAAGCGCACGCCGGCGGCGCCGCAACTGCGTTGATCGTGCCATTGGTGCCATTGGGGTCAGAGTCGATCTGCCATTGGGGTCAGAGTCGCCCTGCCCTTGGGGTCAGAGTCGCCCTGCCATTGGGGTCAGAGTCGCCCTGCCCTTGGGGTCAGAGTCGCCCTGCCATTGGGGTCAGAGTCGCTCTGCCTTCGACTCTGACCCCAAAGTGCATTTGACTCTGACCCCAACGGGCCCCAACGGGCCTTCGACTCTGACCCCAAATGTGCAAATGTGCAAAGGACCATGAACGCGGTTGCGGCGCCGCCGGCGTGCGCTTTTTCTGCGTCATCCGCGTTCCGCGGTCTGGGCCTACCTTCAGTCCTTGAAGGCTCCCACAATCGCCGCCGCCACAGCCTCCTGTAAAGGAACGAGATTCGGGAAGTGCCCCGCCGGATTGCGACCCATCTGCTGCTTGTTCGTCAACAGCACGATCGACAACCCGTGCGCCGGAATTCCCAGGACGTACGTTCCCGTGAATCCCGTGTGCGCAAAGCTCCCATCGGGCAGCCCGCGCGGCGTGATCCAGCCGAGGTAGTTGCCGTAGCGGTCGAGCGTAAGGAACCGGTCGACCGTCTCAGCACGCAAGTATCGACGCCCTCCGTAAACGCCGCGATTCAACAACAGGTCGAGCAGGACGCGCAACTCCGCCGCCGTGCCGAACAACCCCGCGTGTCCCGCGACGCCTCCGTTCGCGTACCAGGCGTTGCCGTCGTTCACCTGACCGAGCAGCACGTGCTGGCGCCATCCATTCCACGACCTGGGATCGCCGCGATACTTATAGGCGAACGTCGAGTCGTAAACCATGTGGCGCTCGTAGCCGTTGCCCTGCTCCGTCGCCGCAATGTCCGTGATGCCGCGCGCTAACGGCGTGAAGCCGATGGTCGACAGGCCGAGCGGGCGGTACAATCGTTCGGCGACGAAATGGTCGAGCGGCTGTCCCGCCACCCGCTCGGCGATGTATCCCACCAGCATGAAGCTCAAGTCGCTGTAATGGCGTCCTTCGCCGACCCCCCACTCCAATGGCATCCGGCGAATGACGTCGTACGTCTGCGCCTTGTCCGCTGCCGAGTAATAGAGCGGCTGCCACTGCACGAGGCCAGCGGAGTGGCTGAGCAGGTGACGGACGCGGATGCTGTCGAGGTGCGGGCCGCGAAAGTCGGGGAGATAGGTGGAGACCGGTGCGTCGAGGTCCACGCGCCCTTGGTCCACGAGCAGCATCATCGCATACGTCCCCGCCATCACCTTCGTCACCGACGCGAGGTCGAACACCGTGGACGTGTGCATCGGCACCGGCGCAGCGAGCCGCGTGAGCGCATAGTCGTTCAACTGCGCGAATCCGTAGGCGGACTCCTTCAGCACGACCCCATCCTTCGCGACCAGCAGGACCGCACCGGCCGCGAGCTGGCCGATCGATGCCCGCACGAGCGAGTCGGCCGCCTCGAGGGCGCGCGCGATCTGTGGGTTCGCCGTCGGTGCGCTCGCCGGAGCCACGCGCGCCGATCCGCACGCACTGGCGAGGATGGCGACCGCGGCGACGCTTGCTATTCGCATCATTCCGAGCGTGTTGTCCACACTGCGACGCGTCGGTAATTTCCGCATGTCAGGAGGGTTGGCAGAATGGCTATTGCACCGGTCTTGAAAACCGGCGTCCGCAAGGACTTCAGGGTTCGAGTCCCTGGCCCTCCGTATCGATCGAGGCAGCGTCATCCGCTGCACGCTAGCAGCCGATGGGATGGCTGTCCATTCGGATTCATTCACCACACGCGAGGCGCGCCGTGGACGGTCGCAAGATTGGAGGAGGGGCCTTACTGCTCGTGTCCGCCCTCATGCTGCTCGGCTTCCTCCGCTCGGATGCCAGCCTTTTCTCTCCCACCGCGTTCTTTGCGCTCGCGCTCACGGTGGGGTTGCCCGCCATTGGCGGCATCACGCTGCTCCGCGGCTCGCTCGGCGGCAACAGCAAGACGCGCATGACGCAGCTCCGCCAGCAGACCATCGAGGCCGAGATTCTTCGGCTCGCGATGCAGCATCAGGGGAAGCTCACCGCCGTCGAGGTGTCGAGCGCACTAGCCCTGAACAGCGACGAGGCTAAGGCGTCGCTCGACGAGATGGTCAGGCGCGAGGTCGCCGAGCTCGACATCACGGAGGAAGGCGTGCTGGTATACA
>JBKJMP010000402.1:0-4983 GCA_046596395.1 Gemmatimonadaceae bacterium | reverse complement strand
GATGGGATGGTCGCGCTGCAAGTGCATTGGTCCGCGACGCACGAGCGTGTCGCCGGCGCGTTCGATATGAGTGGATCGTGGAAGCCTGGCGCGGCGCACCGGTATCGCAACGTGGCCATCCGGGTGCTGCCTCCGTGAACCGCCGTCGCGCCGTCGCGCTCTGCACCATCGCATTCGGAGCGCGAGCGCTCCCCGCGCAGCCGCCCACATTGACGAATGCCATCGGAATGGAGTTCGTGCGCATCGCACCGGGCACGATGCTCGTGGGCCGCTTCCAGCCCGAATGTCCGCGGCCCAACGCGATCGTGTCGTGGACGCCGGACGACCACGCACGCTGTGAGCAGCTCGCGAAGCGCGACGCAGAGGCAGGCTTCGCCGTGACGATTGCCCGACCGTACTACATCGGCAAGTTCGAGGTGACGCAGCACGAGTGGAAGCGCGTGATGGGCACCAATCCGTCCGTCTTCCGCGACGCGAGCGACGCCGACCGCCATCCCGTGGGCAATGTGACGTGGGCCGATGCGCAAGCGTTCGTCCGCAAGCTGAACGCGATGGACTCGGGCGCTCGCTACCGGCTTCCCACCGAGTTCGAATGGGAGTATGCCGCGCGTGCGGGATCGTCCGGCGAACCGGGCTGGGACGAGATCCGCGCCGGCGCGTGGCAGGGTGACGTCGATCTCGGTACGACGCATCCCGTCGGCGGCAAGACAGCGAACGCCTGGGGACTCCACGACATGTTGGGTAACGTCTGGGAATGGGTCATCGACTTCTACAATGAGAAGTTGTTCGCTGATCCTGTGCCCAGGAAAGCCGGAAGGACCCACGTGTTGAAGGGCGGCTCCTTCGTGTCCGACGTGAAGAACGCGACTTGGTCGACGCACGCGGGGGGACCGGGGAGCGGCTTCGATGTGGGATTCCGAATCGTCCGGGTGCCCTACGAGCACGAGCGTGAGCCTTGAGCATTGAGCAACATCGCGCTCGAGCTGCAGCCCGAGCCCAAGCTGGGGCTCTGCATTGCTCATCGCTGGAGGCCCACGCTCGCGCCCGCGCTCAGCCCCGAGCGCTGTCTGCGTACACCCAGCTCACGACACTAGGGCGGTGGCATGAGCTTCTGTAGCTCGCGCCACGTCACCAGGATGACGTTGTTGTCCTTGAGCGCCTGCTTGAACTCGGCACTCCGCACGACGTCGTAGTCGCGCTGGCGCCATGCCGACCCGAACGGCTCGTGGTCCACCATCACGGCTTGCAGCTCCTCGCCGTCGTGACCGAGATGCACGAGCAGCTCGCTGAGTCCGGGTTTGAGGTTCGCGATCGCGTCCAGGTAGAACTTTGCCCACCGGTGCCGAGGCGTGTTCCCGTCCGCGGTGATCACGGTATCGACGAGGATGTCCTGCGCCGTCACCGGCGACTGTGGCCCGGTGCGCAGATCGCTCCGCCGGACGAGGAACGGCAGGCGATACTCGCGGGCCACCTTGACGTACGTAGCGAAGAGCTGCGGAGTAGAGAAGAGCGTTCCCATGTGCGCATCGACATGCGTCGGCCGAATCCCGACGGCGATCGCCCGGTCGATCTGGGCACGAATCTCACGCTCGACCTCCAGAATCGCCGCTCGTGCAGCGACCACTCGCGTCTCGCGCGGAAAGGTGCCGTCCGGGTCGTGCAGGCTCGGGACCAGGTCCTTCGACGCGACGCTGCCCCAGCGATACGTCTCCCACTCGCTGGTGACCGTGAGATGCAGGCCAAGATCATGGTTGGGACGCGCCTTGGCGTAGTTGCCAACCTCGATGAGCCAAGGGGTCGGCACCATGACGCTCGCCGATGAGATGAGGCCGCGGTCGAGCGCATCGAAGCTCGCCACGTTCACGGAGTGGGCAACCGCGAGATCGTCGGCGTGCAGGATGAGGAGCTTCGCGTTGGCCGGATAGCCCAGGCGCTCGGCGATGGTTCTCGTCTGGGCCGGGAGAGCGGACGCGACGAGCAGCGATACCAGTGACAACCAGACGCGTGGCGGCATGGGAGGTCTCGAAACGCGGAGTGAACGAAGACGACGCGGTGCCAATGTGGGCTACGGGCGCCCTTTCTTCAACAGGATTCGTGGGGAACCGCAGCGCTCAGCTTGTGGCGATCCAGGAACGCCGGCTCCGGTCCCCTCCCGCGCAGCGCCGGAAGTGCCTCCAGCATCTGATCGCGACTCATCCCCATCAGCCCGTGGCGTGCGATGAGCGTCTCGAAGTCGACGCCGTACAGGTTCCGCTGGGCAGGGTCCGCGAGCCCGGCAACGTTGCGCGGTGCGATTGCACGCGCGACCCACTCCGCGAATTCTCGGCGCTCCCCTGCCGTGCCCTCCTCGCCACGAGCGTGCGTGATCTCCCGGAGACGCCGGAGACTCTCGAGAGGCAGGGGCGCGAGTAGGGGATCTCCCACGCCGAGGAAGCCATGCCACGCCACGGATTCATCCGGTTGCAGGCGCTGACTCACCTCGGCAAACGAGACAGTCCCGAAGTAAAGCATCGCGTGCGCGGCGAACAGATCGAAGTGCGACATCGATTCGTACGCACCGGCGACGACACGATCGATCTGATCCGCTTCCGCGCTGAGCGCCGAGTCGTACCGGGCGAGCGTCGCCGGGTCGGGCACCCGCGTACTCGACGCAGCAGCCTCGAAAGCGAGCGCCAGTCGCTCTACGGCCCGGAGACTCCACGCGATTCCCGTCGAGAAGAGAGGATCGACGAACGCGTACGCATGTGGCATCAGCACCCACCGCTGCCCAACGGCGCGCGTCAGACGATGCTGCATGAGAGGCCGGAAGGTGATCGGGATGAGCGGCGCCGCGTCGGCGAACGCGCTCGCGAGTGTTGGATACCGTTGAAGCAGCGTCCGCCAGAGCCGCGGCGCATCCGCTGCACCACTTGCACCCAACGCCGCCATCCCTCGCGGCGTCAGCTGGAACCCAGCGCTGGTGACCCCGTCGTCGAATCGGAGCGAGTACATCCAGCCCTCGTCGATGATGTGGTGCACGGCGGCCCAGTCATCGGGAAAGGGACCGTCCGGTAGCGCTGGCACCACGTCGTTCATCAGTCGCACGCCGCTGAAGTGGCTGAAGACGCTGCCGGCGCGAGTCTCGGTGTGCTCCAGACCCGAAGGAAGCGAAAGGTGGCGCGCGAGGCATCCGCCGGGCCCGGACGCGTCGATGACGAACGTCGCGCGCAACTCGAACGGCACACCGTCCCGGCTCCCGCTCAACCGCACGCAATCCGCTGCGACGTCCGCGTTCGTGATCTCAGCACGATCGCGATAGTCCACACCAGCGGCGATCGCCATGCGCACGAAATGGTGATCCACGTCGGCGCGAAACCAGTGCGTGTCGGCGGCCGAGTCATCAGGGCTGGCCGCGACGAGCAGCCGCTCGGAGTCGAGGCCGCGATTGGCAAATGGCTGATCCTGGTGATGCCGATAGAACGTGAAGCCCCGTTTCAGGCCGCGGCGAAGCTCCGGGAAATGCGCGAGCCAGCGCCCGTGCGTCGCCAAACGATGACAATCCGCCAACCCGTAGCGGATCCCAAGGCGCTCGAGAGACAAATTGGCGAGCGGGGTTGACGACTCACCGATCGCAACGCGCGGATGCGTGCCGCGCTCGAGGAGCACGACATCGTAGCCGAGCACGGCGAGCACGCGAGACAGGAGCGATCCGGCGAACCCACTTCCGACGACGGCAACTTCGCACGATCGCCTCACGCCGCGTTGCACACGAGACAAGCGACGCGCGGCTCTGGTCGGCCCGTGAGGTTGACGCGTCGCAGGCGCGCGACGCGATCCGGCCGGCAGCCCTCACACGCGGGAAGGCGCTCCACATCCCAGTCGTCCGCGGTGACGACTGTACCCGTGAACTGCAGGCAGCCGTCGAGGGCCGCCTCGAGTTGTGACAACGTGGGCGGCGAAAAATGCCCGAGACCCTGGAGTCGTGCCATCTCCCCATTCCCCCCGCGCACAGGAATGATCGATACGACGGCAGCGCCGCGCTCGACCGCATACTCGACGGTGCGCACCGTCCAGGCGACTGTTTCGTCGCCCCGCACGTAGGGTGCGCCGAGGAGAGCGAACACTCGAAAATCGACGCCGTTGTCGGACAGGAAGCGCGCCGCCCAATCGAAGCGCGCGAGATCGAGACGCTTGTTCAGGTGCGCAGCGGCGACGGGCTCGATCGTCTCGAGCCCTGCCGCGACCTCGAGGCGCCCCGGGATTTGTCGCGCGAACGCAAGCGTCCCCGGGCCGATGGTATTCACGTGCGACTCGACGGTGACAGCGGCGAACGGCGCTGCCAACGATGCAATCCGCGGAATGTCCTCCGATGGGACGGCTCGCCGGTCGAAAAAATTGCTTGCGTTGTAGAGCTTGAGCCGATCCGGCACCGGTCCATCGAGCGCGTGAAGGACATGTTCCAACTGCGTCGTCAACGCACCGGGCGCTGTGGGACCGTCGATCGTCCACTGCCACAGGTCGCAAAACGAGCACGTAAACGGACACTCGGCACCGGCGAGAAAGACCGTGAGCGCCCGCTCGATCGTTCCATCGGGCCGGCGCTCGTCCTCGAGTAGCGTGCCGTGCGCCCGGGAGGGATCGACGTACGGCTTCGGGGCGCGGAGGCTCCGAATCCGCCGATCTGTAGCCGGACCGCTCACCCTGCGGGTGCGCGCTCGGCCAGCGCAGGGCGAGCGTGCAGCGCCTCGAAATGCGTGCGGTAGCGCGCCTCGTTCGGCGGGAACAGGAGTGCGGCCTGCGGGGCTGAGACCGCACCGTGCTGGAACCGGCGCTTGGGAAAGACCGGCATCTCCACGCCGAGCACCGCGCGAACGCCGCGCGACACGATCTCGCCCTTCAAGGCGTACAGCCGCTCGTGCGAGCCCTCGGTCCACTCTGCGAACGGAATCGCCTCAGCCACCGCGATGACGGGCGGACGAGTATATGGGCTGAAGGACTCGAATC
>JBKJMP010000401.1:0-3835 GCA_046596395.1 Gemmatimonadaceae bacterium | reverse complement strand
GAATGACGGCGCGCCAGCGACTGCTCCAGGTTCGGCTCCCGCTCGCCGCACCGGTGATCATGGCGGGCGTGCGCACCGCGGCGGTGATCACCGTCGGCGCGGCGACGCTTGCTGCGTTCATCGGTGCGGGCGGCCTGGGTGAGCCAATCGTCGCTGGGCTCGCGCTCGCCGACAGCCGGCTGGTGCTGACGGGGGCGCTGCCCGCGGCGGCGCTCGCACTTCTGGTGGACGGCGTTCTGGCGATCGTGGCGCGCCTCGTCACACCCACCTACCGCCGTGCGACGAGCCGGAAGCAGAAGCCTCCGCGATGAGGGGAACAGCCTGCGCCCGGGGCACGACAGGCAAGTGCATGCGCACTCATGCGCCCAGGGATTGGATTGCGCGACATCAAGCGAATGCGGACAATGTCCGTATTGTACCAATATCAATTGTTGTCTTCGCGGCATCGAAAGAACCATTCCAGCGCAGCTTTCGGGACGTCAGCAACAGTGGGTTGCCGTCGCTCGCGCAGTGGCGGGAGACCCGCTCATCCTGCTGGCGGATGAACCGACAGGCAACCTCGATTCGGCGAATGGCGAGGCCGTAATGGACCTGCTCGCGACGGTTCACTGGCAGGGCGCCACGATCTGCATGGTGACGCACGATCCGCGATATGAGAAGCACGCGGATCGTACGGTTCATATGTTCGACGGACGTCTGACGCAGTAAAAGGTGGAAGTACAGAGCCCTCGGCTGCGTTCGGGAGGACAACCTCCTTGACCCGGAACGACGTCAGCGCTGCACCTCGGTGAAGAACGCGTCGAGGTCCAGAACAAAGGCCATCGACATGCCATGAGGATGCCAACTCACCAGGCGGCTCAACACCTCCCCCGGATCCTCGCGATCACGCCAGCGCGACACGTTCCTGGCGTCGGATTGATGACCCAGTACTCACCCACGCCTTCGCGCAGGTAGAGATCGCGCTTGACCTGATGGTCGAGGAGCGGATTGCTCGGCGACACCACCTCGACCGCGAGTAGCAGATCGTGCAGCTCGTAGGGGTAGGTCGGCCGTACCCCTTCAATGCGCCGCACGACAAACACGTCAGGCTGCACTCGATTTCGCGTGCGGTCACCGCGGCGGACGTCGGCGGGGGAGATCATTGCCTTGCCCGTGGCGTGACCCTTCAGGTAGTCGCGGAGCCGCGCGTGCAGCTCACCCACGATGTCCTGGTGAAACTCGCCTGGGCCCGGAGTCACGAACAACTCCCCGTCGATGATCTCGTAGCGCTGCCCGTCTTCCGGCAGGGCATCGAGCATGTCAACCGTCCAACCCCCAATCGACGCAGGCATACCCATACGATAGACCACTCGGCGCAAGGAGGGCAAGGATCCATCGCGCAGCATACACGCGCGTCAGCGAGCTACCGCAACCAGAGCCCCGCAGCACGTATCAGGACCACGCGCTGCGGAAGCCTCCATGATCGCTACGGCCTCGCGGGCTCGGTTGCCTCGACCCGCGAGAACTCCAGGACCGACGTTGGCTGGATGGCGTTCAAGCCAACGATCTTTCCGCTCGCATCGGCGCGAAATTCCACGATGCCGGTGAGCATCGACGACACACGGAAGCGCATGCCCTCGAGCGGCTCGAGGATCACGGGCGCGCCGTTGTTCTGCGACCAGAGCAGGGTGTTGTCCCGCAGCGAGATGTTCACCGTGATCAGCGGGTTGCGATAGCGCCCCGTGAGCGGCCGCAGGAATGCCAGGTCGCGCATGCGGGCGTCGGCCTGCTTGAGGAACACGCTCGGCGGGACGTTTGCGTCCATGGTGGCGAGCAACGCATCCACGCGTCCGGCGGCATTCGTGCGGAACGTGACCTGAAAGTTCTCGAGCGCAGGGTCGGCGGGATTCCGTAGCCCGGCGAATGTCTCATAGTGATAGTGCGCGAGCTTCGCAGTGATGCCGTTGTAGTTCAGCGTGAGCGTGTCCTTGGCGAGGGATATGATGGCGTTGCCGTACCCGGAGTCGGCGTATGTGGACGCGTAATCATTGAGCGGGTGCGATGGCTTCGTCCCTTGCACGCGCGCGCGCGATCCGCGGTCGCTCGCCTCGCGATTCACGCGGTCAGCGACAGCGCGCTGCGCGAGTGCCTCGGCATTCCAGTTCTTTCCCGTGGCGCCGAGTATCTGGTCCATGGTGTGGCGCGCAATGAGCTCCCCGAGTGCGGCGCCGTTCTGGTTCACGAGCACGACGATGCCGACGCGCTCGCGGGGCAGCATGGTAACGGAGGCGGTGAACCCGTCGATGTTGCCGCCGTGCTGGACGCGATACCTGCCACGATACGTATCGACGAACCATCCGAGCCCATAACTCTGCGGGCCGAGTTCGGCGATGTCGCTCATGCCGCTGATGGGGGTGTACGGGCGATACATGTCACGCAGCGTCGACGCCTGCATCACCTGCTTCTCACCGAGCTTGCCGGACGCCAGGTGCAGGCCGACCCACTTCAGCATGTCCTCGGCAGTGGAGTTGATGGAGCCGGCGGGTCCGACGAGCGAGATGTCGCGGAAGGGCATGCGCTGGATGGTGTCGCGACGAACGATGTACGGCTGGGAGAAATCAGCGTCGGCCTGCGATTCCTTGACCGAGAAATTCGTGCGGCGCATGCCGAGCGGCTCGAGGACGAGCTGGCGGAGGCCGTCTTCCCAGGTGGAGCCGGTGAGGTGGCCGACGAGGTAGCCCGCGGTGAGGAACATCAGGTTGTTGTACTGGAACGTCTCGCGCAGGTCCTTGTTGAGGGGCAGGTAGGCGATGCGACGGACGAGATCCTCGCGCGAATTGACGGTGTTGTTGTACCAGAGCAAGTCGTGGCGGGGCAGGCCGCTGCGATGGGTGACGAGATCGCGCGGGGTGATGCGCAGCGTGACCGCGTCGTCGTGCATGCGGAACCAGGGGAGGTACGTCCGCACGGGGACGTCCCACTGGAGCTTCCCCTGATCGACGAGGGCGCCCATGGCAAAGGTCGTAAACGCCTTGGACGACGAGCCGATGGCGAAGATCGTTCGCGGCGTGACGGGAAGGTTCTTCTCACGGTCGCGCAGGCCGTGCCCCTCGAGGTAGACGGTCTCGCCGTCGACGGTGATGCCAATGGAGAGGCCAACGGCCTTCCACGCGACGAGCGCGGAATCGATCCAGGGCTTGAGGCCGGCGAGCGAGGCTTTCGCGAGCTCGGCTTTCGAGCGGCCGATGGACATGGAGAAGGGGAACGAGCCGCCGCCCTGGGTGAAGGTGCCGGATATCGTCCGGCCGTCGGCGCTCCGGGCGCCGGCCATGCTGGGGGTTCCGGGTGCGTTGGGAATCGTGAAGCGGACGGAGTCGGCCCGGACGAGGACGTTGGTCAGGGCGACATCGCGGGCTCCTTGCGCCGGGATGGAGATGTCGGCCTTGCAACTCTGGTCAGCGTTGCGAGCGAGGTCGATATCGAAGGGGAGCTTGGCGGTTGGAAGCTCGATCGCGCCTTCCCAGTGGCCGGAGCAGGGGTCGGGGATGGGCTGCTGGGCGACGAGCGCGGCAGGCAGCAGGAGGACGGAAAGAATTATGAAAGGGCGCATCGAACAGACATACGACTAGCACCACTAACCCGAAAGGCCGCCTTCGTACCAATATATATTTATTTAACCGGTTCACCGGTCACCGGTAACTGCCCGGATACCCGGTCCTTTCTTGGACAGCCCTCTATCGGGCAGGATCGATCCAGGTCCTGGGTGAGCCGGTTGCTGGTGGTTGGTTCCGGGTAACTGACGTTGACAGGAAATGGTGGCGGGTGCGTTCGAATGGTGAGGTGGCGTGCGAAGGAG
>JBKJMP010000360.1:0-3472 GCA_046596395.1 Gemmatimonadaceae bacterium | reverse complement strand
TGGTACGGCACGTCCCACCAGTTGCGCTCCGCTGCGCCCCAGGATTGCAGGCCGCGTAATTTCTGCACCGGATCCTCCTCCGGACGGAGCGGCTCGGCGCTCCCCGTGTGATGCAGGGTGACGTGCGTGATGCGGTGCGGGATGCGCAGTCGCATCGCCGCGCCACCAGCCGACTCCGATGCGGCAATCCGTGGCGGCAGCGACGCGACCGTCGCGACCTCGATCGCAACGAGGCCAGCGCCAAGTTCGCCGGGTCCGTACACCGCGACCACGGCGACGTGAAAGCCGTTCCAGTTGAATGCTGCTCCCTCGCGTGCGAGGCGCTCGTCAGCCGCGGGGCCGAGAGTGAGTCTTAGACGCACGACGTCGATCGGCTTCGACCCCGTTGAATCGACTGACGTGCCGAGCACAGTGACCGTCAGGTCGCGGAACGCGAGGGAATCGCCCGACCGCTTGTTCCGGCGCGTGGCGTCTGCTGCGTAACCGAGCGGTGGGGTCGCCTGCCACTGCGCATGCGGGATGATGGGCGGTTGCGGCACGGAGTGAGCGAGTCGCCGCGCCGAGCATCCCAGGGCGAGCGTCGCGGCGGCGATGCCGAGGAGCTGGATGGTCTTCATGCAGGGACGTTAGCGTGCAAAGTGGCGGAATGGCGAGGTACGGAGAGACGGGCATGGGCGCCGCGTTTTCGCGGGGGCCGGGTCGGCAGCCGCGCGGATCAGCTCGTGATTTGTCCGATGGGAGGGGGCTACTCCGGGCGCGACCGCCAGCTCGATGCCGCCGTTCGAACGTTGCTCGGGCAGATTGGCAAGTAGTAACTGCGGGCGGTTGCGGCACGCGCCTGCGCCGCGGGACGCGTGCGGCGTGCGGCGGACGATTGCGGCACGCGCCTGCGTGCAGTTTCCAAGTACTCGGTTCGAAACGCGTTCCGCCAAATGCCGCCCGTCCGCCGCACGCCGCTCGCGTTCCGCAACCGGCGCGCTGTTCCTGACCTGCGCGACATGGCATACTTGGGCATACCCGATCCGCCTGATATGACGACCACTGATACCACCCTTGCGCGCCCGCCGCTCACCGTCTTCTCCGACGAGGAGCTCGCCTTCCGTGATGCTGTGGCCGGCTTCGCCACCGACGACGTCAAGCCGCGCGTCGCCGCAATGGAAAAGGCGGGCAAGATAGACGCCGACGTCATCGCCAAGTACTTCGAGATGGGCCTCATGGGCATCGAAGTCGATGAGCAGTACGGCGGCTCGGCCGGCTCGCTCACCATGGTCGCGATCGCCGTCGAGGAGATCAGCAAGGTGGACGCGGCCGCGGCCATCTGCGTCGACGTGCAGAATACGCTCGTGAATTACCCCATCGCGCGCTACGGCAGCGATGAGCTCAAGGCGAAATACCTTCCGCGTCTCACCAGCGACACGATCGGTGCGTACGCGCTCAGCGAAGGCGGCTCCGGCTCCGACGCATTCGGCATGGCCACCCGCGCCGAGCAGCGTGGTGACACGTGGGTGCTCACTGGCCGGAAGATGTGGATCACCAACGGCGCCGAAGCGGGCATCTTTGTGGTGTTCGCGAACACGAACCCGAGCATCGGCTACAAGGGCATCACGGCGTTCGTCGTCGAGCGTGACCTCAAGGGATTCTCGGTGGGCAAGAAGGAGGACAAGCTCGGCATTCGCGCCTCGAGCACCACGGAGCTGATCTTCGACGGCGTCGAGGTGCCCGCTGCAAACGTGCTCGGTCCCGTCGGTCAGGGATACAAGGTCGCTATCGAGACGCTGAACGAGGGACGCATCGGCATCGGCGCACAGATGATCGGCGTGAGCCAGGGCGCGCTCGCGGCGGCGACGGCGTACGTGAAGGAGCGCCACCAGTTCGGGAAGGCACTCGCGGAATTTCAGGGCATCCAGTTCCAGCTCGCGCAGGCGCGCACGGAGACGGAGGCCGCGCGTCTCATGGTCTACAACGCGGCGCGCCTGAAGGACGCCGGCCACGACATCGCGCTCGAAGGGGCGATGGCGAAGCTCTTCTCGAGCCAGGTGGCCGAGCGCGTGACGTCGATCTCGCTCGAGCTGTTCGGCGGATACGGCTACACCACCGACTATCCGGCCGAGAAGTTCTATCGCGACGCGAAGATCGGTGCCATTTATGAGGGCACCAGTAACATGCAGCTCTCGACCATCGCCAAGGCGATGCTGCGGTAGGCATCCACCCGGAGGTTCGTGACGGCAGACGACGTAGCGCCTCGCGACATCCCGGAGATCGATCGGGAGAAGATCAAGCGCGCCCTCAAGAGTCGCACGCGCCTTGAAGCCATTGCGCACGCCGGCTTGATCGAGAACGCGCTGGCAATGCCCGCCCTCGACCGTCGCGCGAGGATCTGCGCCCGCGCCCTGCGCGTGCCGATCGCGCAGATCAACATCCTCACGGAGCGATTGCTCATTCCCATCGCGGTCCACACGGACCATGAGGAGGACGCGGCGCTCTGGCGGGAGCGGCAACGCGCAGGTGCCTCGTTCGACCGGTTCGTCGTCTGGCGGAAGGAGCCTTTCAGCGTGGAGAACGCGCTTCGGAACCCACTGGTGAAGGCGAGTCACGCCACGCGCGACCTCGGCATCGTCGCCTTCCTGTCCGTTCCCGTGCACGCGCTTGCCGACGACCGGACTCCGGGGCCAGTCGTCGGCACGGTGAGCGTGGTGGATCGCGTGCCGCGCAAGTGGTCGGCCAAGGACCTCAGCATCCTCAAGGACGTGGCCGACGGGATCTGTGAGGAGATCGATCACCGCCGCCGCACGCGGACCCAGGTGCGCTCGGCCGAACGGCAGATGGAGCGACTGCTGTCGGCGGTCAACGTCGCGATTATTGCGACGGACGTGAATGGCGTTACGACGTATGCCAACCCGGCGGCGCAGCGGCTGCTTGGTTATGGCACCTCCGACGATATCATCGGGCGTGACCAGCACGCGCTGATCCACCACTCGCATCCGGACGGCTCACGCTACGCCGAGCGCGACTGCCCGAACTACCGGGCTCGGGTCGAGGGGCGGCCGATCACGCAGGCCAACGACGTGTTCTGGCGAAGCGACGGCACCCCGCTCGTCGTGCAATCGTCTATGACGCCGATGTTCGAGCGCAAGGAGCTCATCGGGACGGTGCTCACGTTCACCGACGTCGGTCAGCGGCTCGCCGAGCAACGGGCGGAGCATGCGGCGCGAATCGCTGCGGAAGCGGCGAACTGCGCGAAGGGTGCCCTGCTCTCAGCCCTCTCCCACGAGATGCTCGCATCGCTCGCTGCCATCGGCGATCACGCCGGCCGTCTGGAAGCGGCGCTTGCGGCGGGCGCTCCCGAGAGTCAGCTCGAAGACGTTCGCGGCATCCAGCTCGGCGGGCAGCACCTGTCGGGACTGGTGGACAACATGCGCAGCTTCGCCGAGCTGGGTGACGCGTCCGAGGGGGAATGATCAGGTCGCTTTGG
>JBKJMP010000287.1:0-22168 GCA_046596395.1 Gemmatimonadaceae bacterium | reverse complement strand
ACGAGGGTGTCAGCTGTCGTCATCGTGATCGGCGCACGCGGCGCCAGCACGCATCCAGGCCCATTGCGACAATCCAGTGTTGCAGCGCGCCATGGTCAACGGCGTCAGACTGGACGCCGAGCATCCGTTCGATGTCCTCGAGATGGCGAGTGGAGCCGGATTGCGCAAAGTACGACAACTTGCGAACGATCACGTACTCCACCGGCGCGACCGGAACGTGTAATCCCTCGATATCGAAATAGACCAGGCGCGTGAAGGCCCACGCGTGAAGCGGATCGTCGCCCGCGATGTAGCAGTCGGCAACGAGGCTGCTCTCGACGTGGACGACGTTGAAATGCCCGTGGCGCGGCCGCGCGGATTCTGCTTCGAATACCTCGGCGGGGGGTGCGTAGTACTCAGAGTCGGGCCAGAGCGATAGGAAGCGGTCCCTGTCGGCCGGTCGAATCGCCAACACGAGATCGATGTCACGGGTGAAACGCGGCTCACCGTAGAGGATCGTTGCGACGCCGCCCGTAACGAAGTACCCCAAGCCGACGACGCGAGTCGCCGAACGAAGCATTCAACGAGTAGAAATGCCATTCCCTCGCTGAAGGCGGGCTACCCGCTGTGCTGAAGCCGCTAACGCGAGTCTTCTTGCGCAGCAGCGGATTGACCGGCACCATACAGTGCCCGGCGCACTCTGAGGCTCAGATGACCCGCAGTTCCATGACGCATTTCACCGTACCCGCCCTCGCGCCCCTGCGCGCCGCGCTGCTCGCCGCGCTGCTCGCCACTTCGCTCTCCACGCGTGCCGTAGCGCAGGCCCACGCGGGGCACGCGGGCGGCGGGCTGGGAACCGTGCACTTCCCCACGTCGTGCCGGCCGGAGGTCGCGCCCCGGTTCGATCGCGCCGTCGCGCTGCTTCACTCGTTCGAGTTCGGCGCGTCGATTCGCGGATTCGAGGACGTGTTGACCACCGACGCCACGTGCGCGATGGCGCACTGGGGGCTCGCCCTCAGCCGCTGGACGAACCCGACGAGTCCCACCAACCGCGCCCCCGCGCTGCTCGCCCGGGGGCGGCTCGCCGCCGACGCCGCGGAGCGCCTCGCCGCGACCGCCACGCCTCGGGAGCGCGGGTACATCGCCGCCGTTGCGCAGCTCTACGCCGACTACGAGCGCGTAGACCAGCGCACGCGCGTGCTCGCCTACGAGCGCGCCATGACCGACCTCGTGGCGCAGTTCCCCGCTGACACCGAGGCGAAGATCTTCTTCGCACTCGCGCAAGTCGCTGCTGCGCCCCCAACGGACAAGAGCTACGCCAGGCAACGCAGGGCGGGCGCGCTCCTGGAGTCGCTATGGGTGGCGCAGCCGAACCACCCCGGCCTCGCCCATTACATCATCCACAGCTACGACGTGCCGGCCCTCGCCACACAGGCCGCGGCCGCGGCGCGCCGCTATGCCGACATCGCGCCCGCCGCGGCGCACGCGCTGCACATGCCGTCGCACACGTTCACGCGCGTCGGCCACTGGGACGAATCGGCCCGCGCGAATCGGCGCTCGGCCGAGGCGGCCGCGCGGGACTCGTCGATTGCGGAGGTGCTGCACGCGTCGGACTACCTGGTTTACGCATACCTGCAGATGGGGCGCGACTCCGCGGCCAAGGCGGTGCTGGACAGTTTGCCTGCGCTGGCCGCGCGGTTCGACCCGAGCGCCGTGACGGGCGCCGCACCTGGGTGGGCGGGTGTGTTCGCCCTGGCGGCGATGCCCGCGCGCTACGCGCTCGAACGACGGGCGTGGGCGGAGGCGGCCGCGCTCGTGCCGGCGTCCAGCGCGTTCCCCTACACCGAGGCGATGACGTACTTCGCGCGCGCGCTGGGCGCCTCGCAGCTGCAGCGCCTGCCCGCGGCCCGCGCTGCTGTTGATTCGCTGGCGGCGATCCACGCGCGACTGCTGGCGAGCGGGGAGTTGTACTGGGCCGAACAAGTCGCGATCCAGCGGCTCGGCGCGCAGGCATGGCTCTCAGTGGCAGAGGGACGCAAGGGAGACGCACTCGTGCAGATGCGGGAGGCAGCCGCGCGCGAGGACGCGACGGAGAAGAGCGCCGTGACTCCTGGTCCACTCGCCCCGGCACGCGAGCTGCTCGGCGACCTCCTCGTTGCCCTCAAGCGCCCCGCGGAGGCGCTCGTCGAGTACCGCCGCACGCTGGCGAAGGAGCCGCGGCGCTTCCGGTCACTCGACGGCGCGCGGCAGGCAGCGCTCGCCGCCGGAAAGCGCGCAGTGGCTGCGCGCTACGCCGCGGACCTCGCGGCCCTCATTGGAACGGGAGCGCCGATCAAGCCGCTTTGATGATAGACCCAGCTAGTCTCGTGAGTTGAAGTGCGTAGACAGCGCTCGGCGCTGAGCGCGGTCGTGGGCGTGGGCCTCCAGCGATGAGCAAATCCAGAGCTCCAGCTTGGGCTCGGGCTGCAGCTCGAGCGCAATGTCGCGCAATGCTCAAGGCTCACGCTCCTGCGCATGCACACCAGGTGCGAGCATCCTACGCCGAGACGGACCACGCTGACTCCTCGGCATCTACCGGGCTGATATCGTGCCGCGGCGCGAGCCAGGCCGGCGCCTCCAACGGGAGCGGAGGTAACGGGAAGGACGGCGCATCAGGCGCTGTGCTCTTCGGAGACACGCGGCGGAACGACGTCCGCGTAGCCGCCCAGTCCTGAAGAAGCTGCTGTGCCAACCGGCTTCCCGTTGCACCATGATGCCGGGTTAGCAGCTGTTGGATCCAGAGCTCGTCGGACCGCGTGAGGCTATCCTCGATACTGACCCAGTCCGTGTGCACTCGAGTCCCGAGGCGGCCATCGGTGTCGAGCGCAAAGAGGACACCGCCCGTCATTCCAGCACCGAGATTTCGTCCCGTCGCGCCGAGGATGATTACCCCGCCCGCGGTCATGTATTCCGCCGCGTGGTCTCCCGTGCCCTCCACGACCGCGACGGCGCCACTGTTCCGCACGGCGAACCGCTCGCCCACGCTGCCGGCGAGGTAGGCGGTGCCGCCGGTCGCGCCGTACAGAAGCGTGTTCCCGGCGATCACGTCGTTCGCGCCATCTCGGCGCGCTGACGGCGGACGAATGACGATCTCTCCGCCTGACATGCCCTTGCCGACGTAGTCATTTGCCTCGCCATCGACGATCAGTCGCATGCCATCCACGCAAAATGCGCCGAAGCTCTGTCCTGCCGTTCCGTGGCAGTGGAGCTGTACCGTGCGCGGGCTGACGGTTCCCCCGCGCGCCCACGAGACGAGCTGTCCGGCAACCCGCGCCCCCACGGCACGATCGGCGTTGGAGATGGGAAGGTGGAGATCGACCGGATGAAGTCGGCCATCCTCCAGACCAAGTTCCCTCAGTACGCGCTCATCGATTCCAGTTCCGGTTCGCGGAGGCGTGTTACTGACCTGAACGGAACGCCGCACGCTGCCCGCCGGCGTTTCGAGGAGCACGCGCTCGAGACGCACGCGGCCTGCCTTACCACCGGCCTTCGCGTGCTGCACGAGCAACTCGGTACGTCCGATGACGTCACCCAAGCGTCGCACTCCCACCATCGCGAGGATCTCCCGGACTTCTTCGGCAACGGCGACGAAGAAGCGCATGACGTCTTCAGGCGTGCCGGCGAACTTCTTCCGCAGGTCGTCACGCTGCGTCGCGATGCCGGCGGGACACGTATTCAGGTGACATTGCCGCGCCATCACGCACCCAGCGGCCACCAGCGCTGCCGTCCCGAATCCGAACTCCTCGGCGCCGAGCATGGCGGCGATGACTACGTCCCGACCCGTTTTGAGTCCGCCGTCTACCTGAAGTCGCACTCGTCCACGCAGGCCGCCGCGCACGAGTGCCTGCTGCGCCTCACTCAGCCCGAGCTCCCAGGGCGTGCCCGCATTCTTGATCGAGCCACGCGGGGATGCACCGGTACCGCCATCGTGGCCGCTGACCTGAATGGCGTCGGCATGTGCCTTTGCGACGCCGACTGCAATCGTCCCGATTCCTGCCGACGACACCAGCTTGACGCTGACGGTCGCGGTAGGATTCACGCTCTTCAGGTCATAGATGAGTTGGGAGAGATCCTCGATGCTGTAGATGTCGTGGTGCGGCGGCGGCGAGATGAGCGTCGTTCCGGTTACGGCATGACGCACCCGCGCAATGTGCTCGGTGACCTTCACGCCGGGAATCTGCCCGCCTTCTCCGGGCTTGGAGCCCTGCGCCATCTTGATCTGGATCTCGTCCGCAGACATCAGGTACGCTGCGGTCACGCCGAAGCGACCGGACGCAACCTGCTTGATCCGCGCACTCGCGCGGTCCGGCGCGAGCGTGGGATTCCAATGCAACTCGTGCGGTTCGCCACCTTCGCCACTATTGCTCCGCGCCCCCATCCGGTTCATCGCGATGGAGATGACCTGCTGCGCCTCGGGCGAGAGGGAGCCGAGTGACATCGCCGCGCTCATGAAGCGCGGGAGGATGTTCTCAACCGGTTCGACGTCCGAGATCGCGGTGGGCTCCTGCGCCCGGAACTCCATCATGTCGCGAAGGGCGACGGGGGGCCGGCTGTGCACCAGGTCCGAGAAGGTGCGATAGTCCAGTCGTGCACCGGTGCGGATTGCCGTGTGCAGCGCCTTCACGACGCGCGGCTCGTAGGCATGCGTGTCCGCGCCCTTGCGGAAGCGGTGCCACCCGCCGTCCTCGAGCGCGGCCGCCGCTTGCGCAAACGCAGCGCGGTGCCGCGCGAGCGTTTCGTCGCCGATGCCGGCGATACCGAGCCCGCTGACACTCGACGGCGTCCCGGTGAAGTGGCGCGCGATGACGTGATTGGCGATGCCGATCGCCTCGAACAGGCCCGCGCCGCGATACGAACGCAGCGTGGAGACTCCCATCTTTGCGAGGATTTTCCGAAGGCCCTTGACCAGCGCCGAACGATACCGGTGCTGCGCAGCCTCGACGTCCATCTCGCTGATGTCGGAGGAGAGCGCGATGGCCGCGTATCCAAGGCGCGGGCAGACGGCGTCGGCACCAAAGCCCAGGAGCGCTGCGACCGCATGGTCATCGCGCGCATCACCAGAGTCCACGACGAGACTCGTCTGGAGGCGCAGGCCCGCCCGGTTCAGGTGCTGATGCAGCGCGGCGACCGCGAGCAGCGTCGGAAGTGCCATGTGCTCGGCGTCCACACCATCGTCGCACAGAATCAGGCACGAGGCGCCCGCACGTACGGCCTTGTCACCGCCGGCGACGAATGCATCGATCGCGTGCGCGAAGCCCTCGGATCCCCCCGCGGGATCGAACAGCAGCGACAGGCGTTGCGCATTCCAGTCCGCGTGCCGAAATGCAAGGAGCGCCTCGATGTCACCGGGTTCGAGGACCGGATCGGCCAGATGCACATGCGACGCGGCCAACGGCGCGTCAGACAGCAGCGAGCCGGCGGCGCCAAGTCGAATGTCGAGCGACATCGTAAGCCCTTCCCGCAGCGAATCGATCGGCGGATTTGTCACCTGCGCGAACCGCTGCCGGAAGTAGGAGAACAACGTTCGGTTGGTCGTAGAGAGCACCGCGAGGGGCGCGTCGTCCCCCATCGAGCCAACGGGCTCGATCCCTTCGGCATGCATCGGTCCGAGGATGAGCTGGAGCTCTTCGCGTGTGCATCCCATCGCGCGGAGGACGCGCATGTCGACGTCGGGGCGATCCATGCTCACGCCGGTGGCATCGCTCCGGACGTCGTGCACCGGAGTGCCGGCCGCCAGCCGCACCGCACTCATGGGAATGCGCCGCTCCGCAATCCACTCGGCGTATGGGTGACGGCTCGCCAATGCCTGATGCAGCGCATCGCGTTCGAGCAGACACCGGCGTTCGAGATCGACGACCACCATGTCACCGGGCCCGAGTCGTCCGCGACGCACGACGCGCGTGTCATCGATGTCGAGTACCCCTGCTTCCGACGACACGAGCACGAGATCGTCTGCGGTCACGAGAAAGCGCGCGGGACGCAGGCCGTTCCGGTCGAGCGCGGCACCCGCCACACGGCCGTCGCTGAACACCACGAGCGCGGGTCCATCCCACGGCTCCATCAACGAACCCTGATAGTCGAAGAAGGCGCGGATGTCGGGGGCGATCGTGGGGTCGCCTTCCCACGCCGGAGGCATGAGCAGCGACACGCCGTGCGAAAGGTCGCGCCCCGCCGACGTCACGGATGCGAGCGCATCATCGAAACTTGCCGAATCGCTCGTGCCGCGCGGCGTCCGCATGGCACCCAGCTGCGCGCTGCTGCCGCGGTCGAACGACGCGAGCCGCTGGGCGCGCGCGTGCATCCACCGCCGATTGCCCGCGATGGTGTTGATTTCACCGTTGTGCGCCGCCAGCCGGAATGGCTGCGTCATGGGCCAGGACGGAGCGGTGTTCGTGCTGAAGCGCTGGTGGAACAGCGCGAACGTGGTCTCGAATGCCGGGTTCCGAAGATCGGGAAACACAGCGGCGAGGTCGGTGGCGCGAACGAGTGCCTTGTACACGAGCGTCCGGTGACTGAGCGACGCGACATACAGCTCATCGACCCCGGTTCCCATTGCGCGAAGCTCGATGACCCGACGGACTGCAAGCAACTCTCGTTCGAACTCGGCAGCCGTCATGGTGTCCGGCCGGGGCACGACCAGATGCGCCAGGGCGGGGCGCGATGCCAAAGCTTTTGCACCGAGCGCACTCTCGTCCATGCGCACGTCGCGCCATCCACAACGTGTAAGGCCTCGCTGCGCCAGGGCGTTCGCGACGAGCGCACGAGCAGCATCCGCCGTTGTCGTGTCGCGCGGAAGGAAGACGAGGCCGACCGCGATCGTGCCAGGCACACAGTCAAAGCCAAGTGACTCGACCTCGGCGCGAAGTATGGCAAATGGGATCTGCGTCATGACGCCCGCGCCGTCGCCGGTCTGACCATCAGCGTCGATGGCGCCGCGATGCGCCATTCGGGACAGCGCGGTGAGCGCCTGGGCCAGGATCGCGTGACTCGCTCTCCCCTGGATGTCGGCCAGCAGCCCGACGCCGCATGCGTCCTTGACCTCTTCGACATATCCCATCGCGTCTCCTCGCCCGGCCCCCGCGTCTGCCCTCGAGCGACGCGAAGGGATGGTAGCGAACGGCGTGCACCTGCTCCTGGTCATCTGCAATCCTCCGATGATTGCAGAATGTCCAGGAGCTAGTCATGCGTCAAACACAACTAACTCATGTATTGCATGCTAAAAACGCATGGATGAGCAGGCCACGATTGTCATGACCAGGACGCTCGCGTAGAATGCATCATGGATGTCCGGCAGCTCGAGATGTTCCGCGCCGTCGTGGAGGAGGGCTCATTCACCCGGGCGGCCCTTCGGCTGCACGTGTCGCAGTCCGCCGTCAGCCGCCAGTTGCAACTGCTGGAGGGTGAGCTTGGTGGGCCACTGCTGCATCGGTCGGTGAAGGGAGTGACACTGACGCCCGAAGGTCAGGTGCTGCTCCGGACGGCGAATCGGATTGACCGCGACATTCGCGAGGTCCTCTGGGAAATTTCCGAGACGCAGAAGTTGAAGCGCGGACAGCTTCGCATTGCGGGGGGCGGCACCGTCTGCCTGTACGTGCTGCCGAAGCTGCTGAAGCGATTCCACGCGCAGCACCGCGACGTTGACCTGCTCGTGAAGACTGGCAGCACGGCTGCGGTGCTACAGCTCCTGCGCAATCATCAACTGGATCTCGCGCTGCTCACGCTGCCCATCCACGCGGCCGACATGGAGGTCCGGTCCGCGCTTCGTGAGGAGCTCGTCGTCATCACCGCGCCGAAGCACCCCCTGACCCTTCGCAAGACCATCGATCCACGAGCGCTCGCCGAGCATCCCCTCGTGCTCTTCGAGCCCGGGTCGAACACGCGGCTGCTCGTCGATCAGTTCTTCGCGGATCAGGGGTTGCCGATGACAGTGGCCATGGAAACGGAGAGCGTGGAGATCATCAAGGCGATGGTCGCGAGTGGGCTGGGGATCGCGCTCGTCCCGTATGTCGCGATCGCCGCGGAGGCCCGCTCTCGCCGCCTCGCCTGGTCGCGCATCCGTGGGCAGCGCCTCCATCGCGAGCAGGGCTGGGTCTACCTCAAGTCGGACTACCTGCTGCGCCCCATCGTCGAAGTCTTCCGCGTGTTCGACGAAATGAAGTCCGAGTTCGGCGAACGGCCATCATCCAGAAGAGGGACGTAGAGCCCGGCCGTCAACCCTCCCGCGCCCTCGCGGCAATGTCCCGGATCTCCAGCACCGGGCTTGGATGTCCATCGCGGGCGACGTGCAGCATCGCACGGCCCACCTCCGCCGTCGTGACGATGTGATCGGGAAAGACGCGCATCAGCACGGGCATCACCGGGCCGAGCACGGAGTAGATCGCGCGGAGCCATGCGGTTTTCGATCGTGCCCCCTCGACCGGCTGGATCATACCAGGGCGAAACATGAACGCCGCGCGAAACGGGAGGCGCAGGAGGGCGTTCTCTGTCCGCCCCTTCACCCGCGCCCACATTACACGCCCCTGCTCTGACGAGTCGGTACTCTGCCCGGAGACGTAGATGAACGCCATCTCCGGATTCAGCTGCGCGAGCGCCCCCGCTGCCGCCATGGTAAGGACGTACGTCGTGCGGGTATACGCCATCTCGCTCATTCCAAGCGATGAGACGCCAAGGCAGAAGAAGCAGGCGTCGTAGCCGGACAGCTCGCCGCCCGCATCGCTCCAGTCGAACATGTCGCGGCGTACGTGCTCGGAGAGCTTGGGATGCGACATCCCGCTGGAGCGACGGCCCACCGCGAGCACGCTGGTCACCTGCGGATCTCGCAGACACTCCAGCATGACGCCCTGTCCGACCATTCCGGTGGCACCAAAGATCATTACGCGCACGGTCGTCTCCCACGGTGGTCGAGCGGTGTTTCTGAGCCTCAACCATACGCGACGAGATCAGGCGGCGCGGCCGAGCGGGTGCGTCGGCGCGAGCACCGCCGGCGCTGGGGAGCGCCGACCGGCGATCAGCGCGTCAAGCGAGAACTGGCCGGCGCCGGTGAAGACGAGGGCTGCCGTCGCGGCGATCAACGACAGCGGGAACTCGATGCCGTTCGGCGCGAAGAAGCCGGATGCGAGGTGCACGATGCCGATGGCGCCGAGCATCGTGACGCCGAGCCCGAATCCGGCGAGCCGCGTGAGCAGCCCGACGATGAGCGCCAGTCCGCCGAAGAACTCGACGAGTCCGGTGAGCGGGCCCACAACGCCGGGGAACGGAATGCCCATGCCGCCGAAGGCGCCCGTGACGCCGGCAAATCCATAGACGAACAGCTTCTGCGCGCCGTGCGCGGCGAAGATGACGCCGGTAGCAACGCGGAGGATCGTGAGCCCGACGTCGGGGCGGGCGGTGATGCTGGAGAACGTGGTGGTATTCATGGTAATGTCCTTGATTCGGGTTTAAACGCTGTGTGTTACAACACGTATTCCGGCAAAGCAGTCATGGCGCCGAGCGAGCAACGCTCAGCAAGTCGATCAGCGACCGGAGTTGCGGCTCGGTCATGTGGCCAAGACGTTCCTCATGGTATCGCCGCACCGGCGCGTCGAGCTCGTCCACCAACGCGCGGCCGGCAGTGGTCAGCATCGTATTGACCAACCGGCGGTCCTCCGTACTGCGCACTCGGCTCACGAGGCCCGCACCCTCCATTCGGTCCAGGAGGCGGGAGACGTCTGGCATCCGGGAGATGAGCCGCTCGCCGATCTCGTTCCGGCAGAGCCCGTCCTTTCCCGCGCCCCGGAGGATCCGGAGCACGTTGTACTGCGTAGCCGACAGTCCGTGGGGCGCGAGCACGCGCTCGAACCTGTCGCGGGCCACTGCATCTGTGCGGGCGACGTTGAGATGTGCCTCCTCTCTCAGACTCCCGAACGGCTTCTCCTGACGAATCTCGTCTCGCAGCGTTTTGGGCATGGCGGTAAAGTACGAGTTATAACACACATTGTCAAGACTCGGTTTCTTGCGTTTCTTTGGTGAAGGACGGAAGTGCGGAACTACCTACCTAGGTGCCTTCTACCACGGAGGACGCGGAGGACACGAAGGAACTGCATTCAGAATCAATCATTTTGACCTTCTGGGTTTCCTCCGTGCCCTCCGTCCCTCCGTGGTTCAATCATGCTTGTGAACGCCACTTGAAATGAATAGATCGCCGAGGAGACCGATCGGTCTCCAGTTATCCGGTCCCTCCAACATGGCCCGTCGACTGCACGTACATGGGGCATCGTGAAGCGATGCCGCCGCGCGCAGCTCCACTCACGCCACCTCATCCACGGGTCATGCCCATTTCCCGCCAGAACTTCGTTGGGTCCGCCTCTGGCCCTCGGGCGACCCGCTGTGGCCGGGTCGCACTGAGTCGGCGTCGATTCTTCTTGTGGACAGCCTTCGTATTGGCGGCGTGCGGGAGCGGCTCGAGCGACGCGCCGCCCGTCACCACGCCGACATCGAACGACCCACCCACCCTCACGCGCACAGGTGTGTTGTCAGGGCTCAGCAATCCGTGGGACGTTGCCGTCGCGGCCGATGGCGCCATGTTCTTCACGGAGAAATGTCGGGGACTCTCGGTGCGACAGGGCGACGGCACCGTGACGCGACTGTTCGGCACGAGCGGATCGGCGCTCGTGGCGCCGGACCTCGTATGTGACGGGCAGAGCGGCGTGCATGGCGTCGCGCTCGATCCTTCGTTCGCGGCGAACCGGACGATCTACGTGTACATGCTTTCGAGTCTGAGCGCGCCGCGCACGAACCGCGTCGTGCGACTGGTGCTCAACGCCGGCTACACGAGTGCGGGAAGCCGCTCCGACATCATCACCGACATTCCGTACAAGGACGTCGGGAACGGCGTGGGCGGCGCAGGAGCACACAGCGGTGGACGCGTGCGGTTCGGTCCCGAGGGATTGCTCTATGTCACCACCGGCGACAACCACAACGCGACGCTTCCGCAGAGCCCCACGCGACTCGGCGGCAAGGTGCTGCGGGTCACGACCAATGGCGACGCGGCGCCGGCGAACGCCGCACCGGCTGGTTTCGACCGACGCATCTTCACGTACGGGCACCGCAACGTGCAGGGCATCTCCTTTCGGCCCGGCACGGGACAGCCATTCATCGCCGAGCATGGGCCGAATCACAGCGACGAGGTAACGCCGCTCGTGAATGGCGGGAATGGAGGGTGGGATCCCCAGAACCGGCCGGCGCTCTCGTGTCCCAGCAGCTACTGCGGCTATGCGGGCAATGCGACGACGATGCCGATGACGGACGTCGCACGCTTTCGGAATGCGATGGCGCCGAGCTGGAGCAACAACGGCGCATCGCAGGGGATGGGTCCCGGTGAGTTTCTCGTCGGCGCGCAGTGGGGGGCATGGAACGGCCGCCTGGCGGTGGGGATCATGGGTGGAACGCGACTGGTGATCCTTGCACTCGACGCCGCAGGCCGATCGACCAGCGTCGACAACGCACCGTTGCCGGCCGTTCGCTACCGCGGGCTTACCCTCGCGCCCGACGGGAGCCTTTACGTCTCCACCGATGCCGGTGAGATCTGGCGTGTGACCGCGTCGGTACCATAGCCAACGCCGTCGCGGCGCTACGCCGCACTAATACGCCCTTCCGACAACACGACCACGCGATGCGCATACGAACGAGCGAAATCCGCATCGTGCGTCGCAATGAGCAGTGCGCGCCCATTCAACGTCAACGCGCGCAGCGTTTCACCAAGCGCCCCGCGCCGGGCGGGATCGAGCGCCGACGTCGGCTCATCCATGAGGAGCATTGCCGGATCGCTCGCCAGCGCCCGAGCGATGGCGTCGCGCTGCGCCTCGCCACCCGACAGCTCTCGCGGCAGCGCGCGCGCGCGATGCGCCACTCCGAGCTCCGCCAGCAACCGCATTCCCACCTCCTCGGCGCGCTCGCGCGTCCAACCCAGCGCATGGACCGGCGCGACGACGATGTTCTCGAGGGCGGTGAGATGCTCGAAGAGCGCGTGCGCCTGGAACACCATGCCAACCGCGCGTCGCAGCGCCTTCAAGCTCGACTCCGGCGGCGTCGCTCCTGGGGCAAGCGACACATTCCCCATCGTGATGTGGCCCGCGTCGAACGGCTGGAGCGCGACGACCGTCCGCAGCACCGTGGACTTTCCGGCACCCGACGCGCCCATCAACGCACAGATCTCACCGGGGGCAACGTCGAGGTCGATGCCGCGCAGCACAGGCACGCGCCCGCGCGACACCTGGAGGCCACGAATCACCAGGGCGGCGCTCATCGCACGCTCCACCGGCGCTCGAGGGTCCGCGCGAACCGCGACAGCGGCAACGACATCGCGAGGTAGAGCGCGCCACAGAGCACTCCGGGCACGACCCAACTGCCAACGTTCGTGGCGTAGATGGCCGTCTGCTTCGTCAACTCGACCACGGTAATGACCGACACGAGCGACGAGTCCTTCAGCAGCGCGACGAAGTCATTCGTCATTGGAGCGAGCGCGAGACGGAGTGCCTGGGGCCCGCGAATCAGTCGCAGGATCTGGAGCTCGGAGAGTCCCAGCGTTCGCGCCGCCTCGAGCTGCGACGGTGGAATCGCCTGGAGCGCGGCCCGATAGATCTCGGACTCGTACGCCGCGTAGTTGAGGCCGAGCCCGAGCACGGCGGCGGCAAATGCGGGAAGGCGCACGACACCGGAGAGTCCGTAATACAGGACGAACAACTGGAGCAGCACGGGCGTGCCGCGAATGATCTCGACGTACGCGCTGAGCGCGAGGCGAGTGAGGCGCCCGCCATAGACGCGCCCTGCCGCGATTGAAACGCCGAGCGCGACCGCGAGCACCATCGCGAGCACGGACAGCGCGAGCGTCACGAGCGCGGCGCCCAGGAGGCTCGGCAGATACGACGAGATCGACTGCGGCGTCGCGATCGCACCCGACGTCGTCGTCGCGCCGCCCGACGTTGCTCGCGCAAAGAAAGCCGCCTGCCGCTCGTCCCACACGTTCCACGCACGGAACGTCTTCTCGAGCGAACCATCCTTCATCCGCTCGACGATTATGGCATTCGCCGAATCGCGCAGCGCAGCGCGAGCGCGCGCGAACACGGCGACGTAGTGGCCGACCGCAACCGGCGTCGGCACGATCGCGAATCCGCCCACTCGCCTCAGCGAACGCTCCGCAATGATGTCGTCGAGCAGCACCGCATCCACTCGGCCCGCGACGAGATCGGTGTACGGATGGACGTCGTCGTCGTAGGACACGGGTACGAGTCCCGAGCGCTTCTGCTCCTCGAGAAGGAGCGTGTACGCCATGGTCGAACCCAGCGTGCCGACCCGGCGCCGCGCGAGATCGGCGAGCGTGCGGTAGCGAGACGTATCTGCTGCCCGCACCGCGAGCACCTCGCGGAACTCGTAGTACGGCATGCTGACCGCGTGTCGCTCGCGCAGCGCTGGCCGGTCTTCGAGCCCCGACATACCGACGTCGAAATCGCCGCGCTCCACGGATTGCTCGATCGACGCCCACGCGACCTGGACGAACTTCGGTTCGCGGCCGAGCCCCCTCGCGATCATCCCCGCGATCTCGACGTCGAATCCGCGGACGTTTGCCGGATCGGCAGGATCAGCTTCCACGAACGGCGCGCCACCCTCGGCGTCCCCCCCCCAGCGGAGCTGGCGTCCCGCACTGCCTTGAGGCGGCGCGTTGCATCCGGCGACGAGGATCGCGAGGAAGAGAATTCGTGGACGCATTCGCGACAACTTACGGATGCGCGCTGCGCACCACAGGAGGGGCGTTTTCGGTTGGGCTCGAGGTGCAGTAGGACACTCGCGCCATGGGCACCGGTGCGTTTGTTGCGTTATAATGCAACAAAATGGTTCTTGATATTGCTTTATATGGCAACTTAATGCCATATTTCGTTGCACTATAAAGCTCGCTCAGTAGCTACGCCATTCCTTGCCAGAGGCCTGTCCGATGGATGCCAGCTACCAGCGCCTCGCCCGGCGTCAACTCTCAGAACAGCTCGCCGGATACGTGGAGGCGTCCAGAACACCGCCTCCGCGGGACGGCTGGATTGCGACCCTTCGCGCGGCCCTCGACATGACCGTCCGCCAGCTTGCTGCGCGCCTCGGCGTTTCGCCCTCCAGCGTTGCGCGGCTCGAGCAACGTGAACGCGGCGACGCGATCACGCTCGGCGCACTCCGGAGAGCGGCTGACGCGCTCGGTTGCGATCTCGTCTACGCGGTTGTGCCGCGGCATGTGCCTGCCTCCGAACCCGCGACCAACCTGCTCGACTCGCTCATCAAGGCGCGCGCGGACCAGGTTGCCGCGGCGGAACTCAGTCGCGTCGCACACACCATGGCGCTCGAGGATCAGGCGGTGACCTCCTTCTATCTGAATGCACAGATCGCCGAACGAGCGACCGCGCTCGCCGAGACGCCGAGGCATCTGTGGGAGCCGGATGACGTGCCCGCCACTCCGCGCTCGCGAACCCGTAAGCACCGGGAGTGAGCGGCATGCCGGAGTGGGTAGACGTCCCGGGCGGTACGCCCCTCGACCCGGATGAGGCCGAGGGGCTCCTGCCTTCGCACGTCACCACGCACGACGACCTCAATGCGTGGGAACAGCTCAACGTTGCCGGCGCCGACTCGTGGGTGATGTCGCGACGACGGCGACGAGCAACGACCATACTCACCTCAGAGTTCGCCGAGGAACTGCACCGGCGCATGTTCGGCGAGACGTGGGCGTGGGCCGGCAGGTATCGACGGACCGCAAAGAACATCGGTGTTCCCGCAAGCCAGGTGCGCGTCGCACTCCGCGAGCGCCTGGCCGATGCGTTGGTATGGCTTACCGAAGACGTTTACGGCGTGGACGAGATCGCCGTGCGACTCCACCACCAGCTCGTACTGGTTCACCCGTGGCCGAACGGAAATGGCCGTTGGTCGCGCATGATGGCAGACGCGCTGCTGCACGGCCAACGACGGCCACGGTTTTCGTGGGGTGGGAGTGATCGCGCACGTGCCACGGATGCACGCGCGGGCTACCTCGCAGCCCTGCGAGCGGCCGATCGCGGCGACTATTCTCTGCTGCTGGGTTTCGTACGGAGCTGACTCGCGCGCGCTACTGGATCTGGATGTACAACGGCGCGGGCCAGAGCCGCAGGATCTCCCCGCGTGGCGTTGGCGGACGATCGTTCTTCGCCTTCGTGAACTGCTTCCATCCCGCGAACTGCACCGGCTCGCGCTTGATGTCGCGCCAGTAGGTATCGCGCTTCATCCACGGTGGGCCAAAGCCGTCCATGTGCATCACGAACTGCACCCGCGGGTCGAGCACGATCTTTCGCGCGTTCGTGACGCCACCCGGCGTGAACCGGTGTACGACGAGAATCTTGGGTGGCAGCTTGTGTTTCTCCACGAGGCCGGCGAGGAAGCGCGTCGCGTAGTTGATGTCGGCAGCGTCGTAGGTGCCGATGCGCTTCCCGGGGACGCCGCCATTCTTCATCGAGAACTCGGGATCGATGCCGAGGTGGACGTCGGGGCGGATGAGGAACTTCTCGACCCACGGGAGCTCGTACTGCAAGGTGCTCTGCCCCACCTGAAGGTCGAGGAACAGGAGAGCGTTTCTGCTCTTTGCCCATCCGTACACCTTCTCGATCATCGCACTGTCGTGGCGCGTGCGGTACTTCCCAGTCGTGCCCGGCTGCCCGTCAGCGACGAGAACGATCAGGTGCAGCGCCGGCTGTGCGGGATGTGCGGGATCGATGCGGTTCCACGCGGCGATCTCCGCGTCCAGCTTCTTCAGCATGTCGTCCGAGTCGAACTCGCCGAGAATGCCCATGCGTCTCGAGAGCGGGTTGCCATAGAACGCGATGATGCGCTTTGCCGGCATGATGGAACCGGGCAGCGGTTCGGGACCCTTCACCGGCCACAGCGAATCCTGGCTGCTGCCCTGCTCGCGGAACGCGAGGTGCCGATCGCCTGATTTCGGGCCCATGAACCCGACGACGGGTCGTCGGCGTGTGGTGTCCGTGGACCTCGCTGAATCCGTTGGTCGAGGCGTGGCGGCCGAGGCGCGAACGGAAGTCGTATCCATGACGGTCGCCCGCATGACCGCCGTCAGGGAGTCCACGGTATCAGCGGGAACGCGCTGCTGCGGGGCCCCGGTCGCGCCGGCGGGCTGCGGCGCGACTTCGCCCGCCGGCGCCGGCCCGTCGGCGCACGCGGCGATGAAGGGAATGCCGAGTCCGGCGGCGAGCGCCGCGAACTTGAGAAGCCGTGGTAGGAGATTGCGAGACAACGAATGGGTACGGAAGAAGTGGAGTGGAACAGGCAACCAGCGGATTGGCCCGTCGCATGCTGAGCGAAAGTTACGCCACGACGAGGCGGGACGCCCGGTGTGCGGACGATGGCGACCCGCATACATATTGGCGCATGCGGATCTGCCCACTCTGCGCTGGTCCGCACACGTCCCTCGTTCTCGACGACGCCGGGCGCCGGTATCATCGCTGCGGGGACTGCGACCTCATCTTCCTCGATCACGCGCAGCGTTCGACTCCGCTGGAGGAAGTGCTGCGGTACATGGATCACCAGAACGACCCGAGCGACGCTGGATATCTCCGCTTTCTTCGCCAACTCGCTGATCCGTTGTGCGAGGTCGTGCCTCCCGGTACCCGCGGCCTCGACTACGGCTGCGGGCCGACCCCGCTCCTTGGCGAATGGCTCACATCACAGGGGCGGCCGACCGTGTCGTACGACCCGGTGTTCCATCCGCACGAGCATCTACTGGACGCACGCTATGACTTCATCACGTGCTCCGAAGTCGTGGAACACGCGCACGATCCGCTCACGCTGTTTGATCGGATGGGCAACGCGTTGGAGGACGGCGGCCGGCTCGCTGTGATGACGCGTCATCACGGCGTCGACGCGCCCTTCGAGACGTGGTGGTACCGGCGCGATCACACGCACGTCTGCTTCTTCACGGAGCGCACGATGCGATGGGTGGCGCAGGGGCGGGGATGGACGGTGGCGTTTCCCGCGCCTCACGTCTCGATCTTCACCATCGTCAAGTGAGGTATCGCGCGATCGACATGCCCGCCGCGCCGAGAACCAGCAGGGTGGTTGCCGCGGCGCCCGCCACCGCGCTTCGCCGCTGTAGCGCCGCCTGCTCGGCCACGAGCGCAGCGCGACTGGATTCCGGAGCCGACGAGATCGTGTGTGCCAGCTGGCCGGCGCGCATCGCGCTCGGACGCGAGATGAGCAGCGCCAGCAGGAAGGCGACGACCGATGCCGCACCGGCGGCGGCGAACGCGCGCCCGGTCGCCGACGCGAAGTACGCCGCCGAGAATCCCGCCGAGTTGATCATCATCAGGCGAAGTCCCGTTGCGATGGTGATCACGGCGACGAGTGGCAGAACAGTGAAGAGCCGGCGCTGTTGCAGGGCCGCCATGACCTGCCCCGCCGTGGCGCCAGACGTCGCGAGGGCCGGCACCAGGAACAGGCTGGTGAACAGTCCGCTCCCGACCCAGAACATTCCGCCGACGATGTGCACTACCCGAAGCAGCAGGAACTCGAATGTCATGTTCGTGCGAGGCAGTAGGAGAAGGGATCGCCGCGACGTTGCCTAATCTTCACCGTCCCGTCCAACGCACTTCCGCAAACGATGAGCGTGCTCACGCTGGTGTGCGGGCAGATTGTGTATGAGATCAAGGCGTCCCGCGAGGCGGCTGCAACGTCATCTCCCTGATCGTCTCGTACCACGGCGTTCCGGGCGCGAGACGCGCCAGATAGGTGGACACGCGCGTGCGCGCAGCCTCGCCGCGGAAGTTCACTGCGGTGCGCACGCGCGCCGCCACGACGTCGGCGCCGAGGTACGGGGCGAGTGGCGCCCGCTCTGGTGCATGGAGGATCGCCTGCGTTGCGACGTCGATGAGCGCCTCCTCCACCGGCGTGAAGCGATCGTGGACCGTCGCATCCTGCGCCATCAGCCATTGGGCGATGCTCTCGCGGTGATCGGGCTCGATTCGCGCGCGTTGCGCAAGCGCGTCGCGCAGGTCGAGCCAGTTGCGGTCGAGGAACCGGGTGGGGATTGGAGCGGCTCCCGCACCCTTGGCAAAGATGTCGGCGGCGACGCCGTGCATCAGGGGACGCAGCCGACGAGCGCGCTCGGCAAGCAGCCGCTCCGCGAGCGCCTGCCGGCGCGGGACAACGCTGACCGACGGTTCGCAGGCGAGGGCCGCGCTCTCTCGGCCTTTGCCCCACTCGGCCGTTCCGAATGCCGCGCGCGCGAGCGACACGATGTGGGCAGGCAACGTCCCACTCGCGTTCAGCAACACCGCAACCAGCGCATCTCGACCCGGCGCGGACTCGTCGTGGCGCGCAGCATAGGCGACGAGGCTCCGTACATCACTGTCCGATGGCGCACCCTCGAGATGCTCGAGCGCCGCAAGCCCCAACTCGGTCGCCGCGGCCGGTCCCAGCGTGAGCGGGACGGCGCGCGGATTCCCGAGGATGGCCGCAAGGGGCGTGGACAGTATGATCGAGATCATGTCGGACACTATCGGACGTCACGGACCCACTCTGTGACATACGGCTAGTCGGGCCTGCCAGCTAGTGTCGGTCCGGAAACTATCGGCCTGATCACTCGGCGACAGCGCGAAATGAAGGCCCCTCATCAACCAGCTTACCGATACAACAGGTACGGCTTCCGACTCTCGGCAAACGCCGCCGCCTCGCGATCCCATTCGTCGAGCAGGGGAGCCAGCGTCCCGGCGTTGATCGCATTCTTCACCTTCGCCGAGCCGGTGAGCCGATCGATTGATGAGCCCCACGCGAAGTTCGTTGGATGGCGCCGCTTGATCTCATCGATGAGGATCAACGTGGTGCGCACGGGGCGGTACGTCTCACGATTGGTGATCTCGTATCGGATCCCCGGAATCGTCTGCCCCTTGAACTTCGCGGCCGTTGGGAGCACCGGCATCGTGATCGCCTCGAAGCGGATGCCCGCTAGCCCCTTCGCATTCATCGCATTGGCCACGGCCGGCGCGTCGAGCCACGGTGCACCAATCTGCTCGAACGGACGATCCGTGCCGCGTCCCTCGCTGAGATTGGTGCCCTCGAAGTAGACCGAGCCGGGATACGTGTTCAGCGCCGCCGGCGAGCGCAGGTTCGGAGACGGGTTCACCCACGGCAGGCCGGCGTTGCTGAACCACTGGTTGCGCCGCCAGTTCGCGGCCTGCGCGATGATGAGATTCGCGCCGATGCCATCGCGCTCGTTGAACAACTTGGCGAGCTCGCCCACGGTCATGCCGTGGCGCGCCGGGATGGGGTACATCCCGACAAACGACTTGAATGCGGGGTCGAGCATCGCGCCTTCGACGATCTCGCCGCCGATCGGATTGGGCCGGTCGAGCACGACGAACGGAATGCCCTTTCGCTTCGCCGCCTGCATCGAGAGCGCCATCGTCGAGACATACGTCCACGTCCGCCCGCCGACCTCCTGGAGGTCGTACACGATGACGTCGACGTCCTTCAGCATCTCCGGCGACGGACCGCGATCCTCCGCCATGTAGAGCGAATAGACCGGCACGCCAGTCTTCTCGTCGCGCTCGTCCGCCACCTTCGCCCCCGCGGCGATGTCGCCGCGAATGCCATGCTCCGGCGCCATGAGCGCCGTGAGCTTGAGGTCCTTGTGCTGTGCGATGAGGTCGATCGCGAGCCGGCGCGACCGGTCGATCGCGGAGTGGTTCGTGATGAGCCCGACGCGCTTTCCGCGCAGCGCCTGGGGCACGTCGGCGAGGAAGGTCTCGAGGCCGGGACGCACGATGCCATCGCCAGACGCGGCGCCGCCCGGCACCGGCGTCTGTGCACACGCGGCAAGCAGCAGCAAGGAGGGGAGCAGTGCTCTCATCGTCATTCTCGTGGTGGTGGGTACGTCGGATTCTAATGAGACGCGCGCGTTCAGCCGCCTGTTGGCCGGTGTGCATCCGGCACGAGCCCGCGCAACGCGGCCGCGAGGAACGCCTCGGCGTCATTGTGCCGAGCGGGATCCCAGTCACCGGCGAGCTCGAGCAGGTGCGCGCGGCGGGCCGCCGAGAGTCGGTCCAGGAGGTCGAATCCGGCGGGGGTAACGCTGTCACGTGATGAGCCAACCGCCGGCGGGGCGATAAGCCCGCGGCCGCGCAACTCTCCCCTTGCGGTATCCACCTCGCGGGCGGAGATGTCGCGTTCCGCAGCCGCCTCCAGCGGGTCGCGCTCCGGCTCGCGATCCAATCGTACCAGCAGCCACGCCGCGACGGACGACACCGTCTCGCCAGCACGTGCGATGATCAACTCGATGTGCTGCCGCTGCACCGCGCGATCCGAGAGGGACACGAGCGCCGAGTGGAGGTGCGCGACCGCCGCGTCCTCGTCGGTGGGGATGCCGAAGGCCTCACCGGCCTCGCTGCCCGGATCCGCCGCGCTGGCCGCCACGGTGGCGCGCAATGGACGTTCCTCGAGCAGCCACGTGATTGCGAATCCGACTGCCCCCAGTGCGGCGGCGACGAGGAACACCGTACCCAACGCCGCGGTGAATGCCGTCGAGTACGCGAGGCGCTCGGCCGCCGAGAAGGTCGCGAGCACCTCCGCCGTCACGTAGGCGCTCGCCGGCGCGCCTGACGTCACGAGACGCTCGACGTTGATGCCGAGACGAGTGGCGAAGATCGCGCCGAGAATCGCCGTGCCGAGCGAGCCGCCGATGAGCCGGAAGAGCGTGGCGCCGGACGTGGCGACGCCGAGATCGCGATACTCCACCGCGTTCTGGACCGCGAGCACGAGCACCTGCATCACCATGCCCATCCCGAGGCCGAGGAGCAGCATGCAGAACGACGTCATCCACGCACTCGTGTCCACCGCGATGCGCGAGAGGAGCAGCAGCGCGCCAGTCATCACTGCAGTGCCGATGACGGGGAATGCCTTGTAGCGCCCCGTGCGGCTGATGGTCTGCCCGGAGACGATGGACATCGTCAGCATGCCGGCCATCATCGGCACCATCTGGAGCCCCGATGACGTTGGGCTCGAACCCTTCACGATCTGGAGATACAGCGGGAAGTACGTGACCGATCCGAAGAGCGAGAAGCCGACGATGAAGCTCACGCACGCCGTCGCGATGAACGAGCGATCCACGAACAGCCTCGGCGGCAGGATCGGTTCCTTTGCGGATCGTTCGACGACGACGAACATGGCAAGGCTGACGAGCGACGCCGCGACCAAGCCGAGGATGAGCGACGAGGACCATGCGTAGTGGCTTCCACCGAGGTCCGACACGAGCGTCAGCGCGCTGAGGAGCACCGCGAGGAGGGCGGCACCAGCGTAGTCGATGGCGTGCGAGCGCCGCTCGCTGCGCGCGGGGAGCGTGATCGCGAGCACCACCAGCGCCGCGATGCCGAGCGGCAGGTTGACGAAGAAGATCCAGCGCCAGGAGAGGTGTGTCGTGAAGTAGCCGCCGAGCAGCGGGCCGGCGATGCTGGCGACGCCGAAGACCGCGCCGAAGATGCCCTGGTACCGTCCGCGGTCGCGTGCCGGGATGATGTCGCCGACGACTGCCTGCGTGGTGACCATCAACCCGCCGCCGCCGAACCCCTGGACGGCGCGGAAGATGATGAGCTGCGTCATGCTCGTCGCGAAGCCGCACAGCGCCGACCCAATGAGGAAGACGACGACGGCGGTCTGGAGCACGATCTTGCGTCCGTACAGGTCGCCGAGCTTGCCATAGATCGGCGTAACGACCGTCTGCGCGAGGAGATACGCGGTGACGACCCACGCGAGATGTTCGAGTCCGCCGAGGTCGCCCACGATGGTGGGCAGGGCGGTCGAGACGATGGTGGAGTCGAGTGCGGCGAGCATCATCACGAGGACGAGCCCGCTGAACACCACGACTATCTGTCGGCGGTCGAGGGTTTGGGGATGAATTGGTGAACGGGTGAGCTGGTGGATTGGTGAATTGAAGTTCCAGTCGTATCCTATCGAATGGCGCTCCGCCGGGGAAACGGTCGAAGGCACAAAGGCGTGCAGATTGCGCTCGTCGCCACGATGGCGTGCGGTGGGTCGATGCAATCCTACGGCGGCGCCGAGTCGGTGCAGGTTTGGCTGACCACCGCCGACCGGTCAAAGCTCCTGAGCC
>JBKJMP010000130.1:0-5425 GCA_046596395.1 Gemmatimonadaceae bacterium | reverse complement strand
TGCGCGGGCTCGAGGTGGCGCGCGAGAGGGTGCCGGATCTCATCATCAGCGACGTGATGATGCCGCACATGGATGGGCAATCGTTGTGCGAGGCGGTCAAGCACGATCCCGACATCGGCTTCATTCCCGTGATCCTGCTCACCGCCAAGGCGTCGCGCGATTCGCGTCTCTCTGGACTGACCAGCGGCGCCGACGATTACCTGACGAAGCCGGTGGACCTGGCCGAGCTGCTGGTGCGTGCCGAGAATCTCATCGCCTCGCGACGGCGGGTGCGTGAACGGTGGCACGCCGCGGACCAGCCGCTGCCGTCCATCGATGCCCCGATGAAGGCCTGGCCCCGCGACCTGCCGGATCGCACGCTGATGGCCTCGTTCAACGCGCTGATGGCCGATCACCTCGGCGACGAAAACTTCAACGTGGACGCCATGGCCACGGCGCTCGGCCTCGGCCGGAGCACGCTGTATCGCAAGTTGGAGCCGCTCCTCGGCATGTCACCGATGGATGCGCTGTGGGAGTATCGGCTCGCGCAGGCGGCGCAGTGGCTCGCGCAGACGTCGATCACGGTGAGCGAGGTGGCGTACGGCGTGGGGTTCAAGAGTGTGCCGCACTTCTGCGGCCGCTTCCGCCAGCGGTATGGGGAGACGCCGTCGGCGTATCGGCGGGCGCACATCCTGACGCCGACCGTCTAGTCACCCGGCGTCGCGTGGCTGACCCACGCTACCCGGAAGGTCAACCACATAGTTGACAATTGGCAGGACACGGCCATATTCAACAATATGGTTAAACGTGCGAAGGACCTCGATCTCGTCTTCCGTGCCCTCGGCGACGGCACCCGGCGGGCGATGCTCGGTCGGCTCGCGCAGGGGGAGCAGACCGTGAGTGAGCTCGCCGCGCCGCACCGGATGTCGCTCGCTGCGGCGTCGAAGCACATCCAGAGCCTCGAGCGGGCCGGTCTGGTGAAGCGCACCGTACGTGGGCGCATTCACTACTGCCGCATCGACCCCCGACCACTCGAGCGTGCCGACGAGTGGCTCCGCGACTACGAACGCCTCTGGGATACGCGCATTGAGCGGCTCGTCGAGCTGCTGCGCCATCCCGACAACGACCCTTCAGACCCCAGGTGAGGACAACATGCCGACGACTACATCTACCGACCGCATCGAAAAGTTCGTGAACCTCGACGCTCCACGCTCACGCGTTTGGCGCGCGCTCACCGACGTGAAGCAGTTCAACACCTGGTTCGGCTCGGCCCTGACCGGTGTCTTCACGCCGGGCGCCGAGATCAACGGCAGGCTCACGATCAAGAACTACGAGCACGTGACGATGACCATCTGGATCGAGGCGATGGAGCCCGAGCAGTGCTTCTCCTTCCGCTGGCATCCGTACGCCATCCAGGCCGGCGTCGACTACTCGGGCGAGCCGACGACGCTGGTGTCGTTCACGCTCGAGGATGTAGCCGGCGGCACCACCCTCGCGATCGTCGAGTCGGGGTTCGACGCAATTCCGGAGTCACGAAGGGCGATCGCGTTCAGCAAGGACTCCGCGGGTTGGGAGGGGCAGATCCGGAACATCCAGACGTTCCTTGCGAACAGTGCCGACGCATGATGCCGCTCTACGGTATTCGACAGCTCGTCGACAGCATGCGTGCCGTCCGCGCGAACACGATCGCCATGGCGGAGGACATCCCGGAGTCGCAGTACGACTATCGGGCGACCCCGGCGACGCGGTCCGTCGCGGAGACGCTTGTGCACATCGCGTGGCTCGCGACCTCTGACCGCATCCTGCACGAGGAGGAGCGGCTCGCCGCAATCGAGGGATATGACTTTGTCTCGCTCATGGCGAAGTCCACGGTCGAGGAGAAGCGCGGGCGCTCAAAGGCAGAGATCCTCGCGCTCCTCCGAACCGCGGGGGAGCAGCAGGCTCGGTGGCTGGAGCAGCAGACCGATGCCTTCCTGTCGGAACGCGTCCAGCTTCCCGGAGGAGGTTCGGTGAGCCGCTTCGAGATGTTCCTCGCCACCAAGGAGCACGAGTTGCAGCATCGCGCACAGCTCACGGTGGTCGATCGGATGATTGGCGTCGTGCCTCGGTTCACCGGCCTTTCGTGACGACCGCCCTGGCCGACTTCTTTCCGCCAAACCCGAAGATCAATGCGCCGACGCCGGCACTCTGCCGGATCTTTGGCTTGCAGAGGGCGAGGCTGAGAAGATCGGACGTGACACACGGTGCGCCGCCGGTGTCCGCGATCATCTTGTAGACATAAATGTCAGGACCCGTGGTCGCCATGTTCCTCCCTGCGTGAAAAACGGGGCGAAGACTTTCGTCTCCGCCCCGTCTCCCCGCCCGCCCGATCTCTCAGGCGGCCTGCCAGAACCCCGCGAGTGCACGCCCATCCGGCGACTCGCGCAGCTTCTCGAACGCGCGCTCGCGAATCTGGCGGATCCGCTCGCGCGTCACACCCATCAGCGCACCGATCTTCTCGAGGGTCATCGGCTCACCGCTCTCGTCCAGTCCATAGTAGAGGAAGAGAATCTTCCGCTCGCGCGGCGTGAGGTACTTCTGGAAGACCTTCTCGATGAACTCCTTCATCAGCTTGTAGTCGGTCACTTCCTCGATCTCGGTGCCATCGACGCCGGCGAACCGCTCGCCAAGCGTGGATGCCTCCCGATCTGATCTATCGATCGGGGCATCGAGCGAGACCTCCGTGCTGGACATCTGCTTCGCGGCACGAACTGCCTCGGGGGTCTCCTCGAGGAGCCGCGAGATCTCGTTCTCAGTGGGGTCCCGCTTGAGTACCTGCGCGAGGATCGTCTCGGCGCGGGCAAGGCGGATGAGCTGCGAGTTCTGGTTCAGCGGGATGCGGACGCTGCGCGTCTGCTCGGCCAGGGCCTTCAGGACGGCCTGGCGGACCCACCACACGGCGTACGAGATGAACTTCACGCCCTGGTCCGGATCGAACTTGCGGACCGCCTTGAGCAGCCCCTCGTTGCCGATGGCGACGAGCTCGGACAGGTCGAGTCCGTGGCCCTGGTACTTCTTGACATAGGAGATGACGAACCGGAGGTTCGCCGTCACGAGCCGCTCGGCGGCGGCTTCATCGCCCTTCTGGGCGAGCCGCGCGAGGCGGCGCTCTTCGGCCGCGTCACTGATGAGCGGCAGTCGTTGTATGTCCTGGAGGTACTGGTCGAATGCGGTGGAAGGAGACGAGCGGAAATAGCCTTTTGACCTGGTCTCGGTCGCTTGCTCCATACACGCCCTTACCTGTGCCGGAAGGTGGTCGGGCGCACTCGGCTGCACAGAGCCGGTCGCCCGCGTGAGTCAGCAGGACGGCCAGCATAATGGTTGGGGAAAAACCCGTCAACAGCGAGTTTGCCAGAATGACCACTCGCACAGATTTGTGATGCCCCTAACTGCTGCATTGACAGGAGTTTGGCGGTTACTGAACAAATTATACGCTACCGCCCATCCATTTCGGACTTATTGTCCGCCTCATTTCCCTGAAAACGGACAATAATTCAACGCAAGCCTATATGGCAGAATGGCTTAGACCGACGGCGGGTCCTTCATCTTGCCGCGAGTGGTGGCCATGAGGATTCCCATGCCGATCATGATGATCGCGCCAACCAGGATCCACATCGTCGGAACGTTGAGCAGATACGCCGCGATGCCGAGTCCCACGATGAGGACGATGAAGCCGATGAGATAGGTGCCGAACGAGGACATGGTGTCGTCCATGATGAGGTCGGCGTAGCGGGAAGCAAGGACGGGACCAACTTCGCGCGGGCATCGGTGGTCGATCCCGCGACACGCGCGTATTATGACGCGTCCACTCCACCTGACGTCATGCCAACGGCGCTTCAGCATTCGCCGCCCATGCCACCGTCCCCCCGCTCGAGGGTTATCCGATGATGCGACACATGTTCGCTCGTGTGCTCGTTCCCGCCCTGCTCGTCCTCCTCATCGGCGCGCCACTGCGTGCCCAGAACACCATTACTCTCGAAGGATCCGTCCGCAGGGAGGGCGCTCCACTCGCTGGCGCACAGGTCACGGTCGTCAACACGGCAACGCAGGAAACCTCGCGCGTCACCACGCGCGCGAGCGGTGAGTTCCGCGCGCTCGGCCTCTTTACTGGGCGCTACACGGTCACGGTGCGCCTGCTCGGCTACGTGCCGAAGGTGGAAACGGTCGATCTCGCGATCGGACAGCGCGCCCGCCTCGAGTTCGTCCTCGAGCGCGGCGCCGCGGAACTCGCAACCGCATCCGTGGTGAGCGAGCGCGTGAAGCAGGTCGAAGTGCAGCGTCTCTCCGTCTCCGCGCCCGTGATGCAGCAGGAGATCGAGAATCTCCCGCTCAACTCGCGTGGCGTGATGAACCTTGCGGGCATCGTACCCGGCATCAAGACGTACGCTCCGCAGTCGGGACGCACACTGCCCTCGGGCGGCGCCGCTCCCGATCTCCGCTTCTTCAACGTCTACATGGACGGCGTGGAGATGAAGAGCCTGTTCAATGGCAACATCGTTGGACTGGGACAGACCGGGTCACCGCTGCCGCAGGAGGCGATCGAGCAGTTTCGCGTGTACGTGAATCCGTACGACGCGGAGTACACGCGCGCGGGCTCGTATGTCATCAGCGCCGAGAGCCGCCGCGGCACGAACGAGTGGCAAGGCTCGGCGTTCGGGTTCTTCCAGAACAAGGATTTCATCGCGCGCAATTCATTCCAGACCGCCGTCCCCGACTTCGGGCGCCGGCAGCTCGGCGGCAACATCCGCGGTCCGCTAAAGAAGGACAAGCTCTTCATGTCCGCCAGCTACGAGCTCACGTCAACGGACTTCTTCCTCGACGTGAATCCCGTGAGCGGACCGTTCTCGCAGTACCGGGGATCGTTCCTCGCGCCGAACCGCAATCACACGCTGTTCTCGCGGTTCACGCTGGTCCAGAATCCAACCACTACGTATGACGCGATGGTGTCGGCGCGTTACCTGAAGGGCGAGGGCAACTTCGGCGCGCGCGTTTCGAAGGACGCCGGCATCTCGCAGGATTACAAGATCTACACGGGCCAGCTGCGCCAGCGGTATCTCGCGCCGAGTGGCAACTTCGTGAACGAGGCCAGCCTCCAGGTCGTGAGCTGGGATCACAACGAGGCACCGCTGGTGCCAGGCCCGGCGCGCACGTATCCCGGCATCGTGTTCGGCACTGCCGGCTTTCCGCTCATTCTCAAGGAGACGCACCTCCGTTTCGTCGATCGGGCGACGTGGAACGTCGAGAAGGCGGGGTCACACGTCATCAAGGCGGGGATCGAGCTGAGCAACATCGCGGCCGGCCAGAACTTCCCGAACAACAAGGATGGGTCGTTCAACTTCCTTACCGACACCTCGACGCTGCCGAACACGGCCTCGATCGCGGTGGGGTTCACCGATCCGACCGGGAC
>JBKJMP010000068.1:0-2845 GCA_046596395.1 Gemmatimonadaceae bacterium | reverse complement strand
CTCGGTGATGCGGTACCGCAGGAGCGAAAAGCGACCGACCCAGATTGCGTCGGAACTGGGGGTGGACGCGCTCGTCACGGCCACCGTCCAGCAATCGCGCGATAGTGTGCGCGTGACTGCGCAGCTGATCCGGGCATCGGATGAGGAGCCGCTCTGGAGCGGTCAATACCAGCGCGGGCGCGGCGACGTTCTCACGGTGCAGGATGAGATCGTGGCTGCCATCACTCGTGAGATCAACCTGAAGGTGACACCGCGACAACAGGCTCGCCTCGCGAACGCGAAGGCCGTCAATCCCGAGGCGTACGAGGCCTACCTCAAGGGTCGGTTCCATGCGTCCCTGCCCGATAGCGCAATGCTGTCCACGGCCATGCGGTACTTCGAGTTGGCATTGCAGATTGACTCCAGCTACGCGCCCGCGCATGCCGGCATCGCATGGGTCCTGCATTCCCAGGTTACCATGTTCTGGCTGCCGTTCCGAGAGGGACATCGGATGGCCAAGGCCGCGGCGTTGAAGGCCATTGCGCTCGATGAGCAGCTCGCAGCCGGCCACGACATTCTCGGGAGGATCCTTTCATGGAATGAGCGGGACTGGGAAGGCGCGGAGCGGGAAGGCCGGCGGGCGATCGCGCTGGATCCAGGCAATGCGGACGCGCGCGCAACCTACTCGATCCTCCTGATGACGCAGGGGCGCACACGGGAAGCCAGTCGCCATACCGACAAGGCGATCGAACTGGATCCGCTCAATGCCGGCCATCATACGTTGCGCGCGTACCAGCTGGGACAGATGCGCCAGTATGATGACGCAATTCGCCTGGCGCGCAGCACGCTTGGCAAGGGGGCCGGAGATGAAATGCTGCACTGGATCATCTGGCGTGCGCTGCACCAGAAGGGGATGTACCGCGAGGCGCTCGCGGAAGCACGAATCATCTTTGCGACGGACCGCGCGGTGCTCGAGGCGCTGTCACGCGGCTACGCGAGCGGCGGCTATCGAGAAGCGAATCGGCTGGCCGCGCAGACGCTGTCCACGCGACGAAACATGACCTTTCAGGAGTTGGAGAATACCGCGATCCTGTGGGCCTTCGCCGGAGAGAAGACGCAGGCCCTGGACTGGCTCGACCGCAACTACATGGAGCGTCACGCCATGATGAGCTTCATTAGCATCGATCCGCACTGGGACGTCGTGCGGTCCGAACCGCGATTCCGCGAGCTTCTGCGCAAGCTGAAGCTGCCCGACATCTCACCGTCTGCCCCCGCATAAAGACACTCATCCCGACTGGTCACCATGTCCGTCTCCCTGTTCTCGCAGATGGGATGCATCGCGTTGGCGCTTGCCTCACTCCCAGCGCTGGCATGGGCGCAGACCGCTACCATCAGCGGGGCGGTGATCGATAGCAGTACGAGGCAACCACTCTCGGATGCGGTGATCCTCGGCGCGGGAACGTCTCGCATGTCGCGCACGAGTGGTGACGGGCGATTCCTCATCACGGGTGTTCCAGCTGGAACGCTGCATCTGAGGGTCATTCGTCTTGGCTACCGGTCGCAGACGCGTACGGTGACGATCGCACCCGCCGCGACCGTGCACCTGGAGTTTGCCCTGGTCGCTACATCGACCACGCTCGATGAGGTCGTGGTCGCCGCCACGGGCGAGCTGCAGCGCCGTCGCGTCAGCGGCGTGGCCACTGGACGGATCGACACGTCACTCGTGCACCCGGCGACCATTCAGACCTTTTCCGATCTTCTGGCGGCGCGTGCTCCTGGCGTTGTCGTCCAGAAGACCAGCGGCACGACCGGGGGCTCGTCGCGAATCCGCATCCGTGGATCCAACAGCATCAACCTGTCGAACGATCCGATGCTGGTCATCGACGGAATCCAGGCGAACGGCAGCGCGACGTCCACATCCATCTTTGTCGGCGGGCAGACACCAACCCGGCTGAACGACATCAACCTCGACGATATCGAGAACATCGAAGTCATGAAAGGGCCGGCGGCGGCGGCGCTCTATGGTACGGCGGCGGCCAACGGCGTCATCGTCGTTACCACCAAACGCGGCAAGCCGGGATCTCCACGAACGTCCTCATCATTCGAGGTGGGCTCACTGGATGAGATCGGGGCGTACCCGCGCAACTTCGCCCAGGTCGGAACCAATCTCGCGGGGACGGCTCGCGTCACCAACTGCAACCTCGACGCACGGGCACAGAAGGTCTGCCGCCCCAAGAGCGATTCCCTCGTCTCGACGCTCCCGCTGGAGAACCTCAGTCCATTCCGTGCGGGATGGCGCAGCAGGCTCGGTACATCGGTGAGCGGGGGCACTCCCACGATCCAGTCCTACATCGGAGCCGCGTACGAGCGGGAAGATGGCGTCTTTCCGACCAACTGGCTTCGACAGGCCAACGTGCGCGGCAACGTGAACGTCGAGATACGACCGCCGTTGCAGGCCGGACTGAACGTCGCGTACGCGTCGAGCAGCCTGCGCCTTCCGTTCAACGACAACACGATCATGGGCGCAATGTCCGGCTCGCTCATTGGCAAGGCTTTCGATTGTCACTTGCCATCGGAGAACGCCCGACTCGGGCCTAATGACGTCTCGTGCGGAAGCGATACCCTCAGCCGGGGATATCGCACCGCGAATCATCCTGCCACACGATTTTTCGCGGCCGAGTCGGACCAGAGTGTCGAGCGACTACTGCTGTCAACCACCGCGAGATGGCAAGCGAACAGTTGGCTGAGCGTCATCGGGAGCGCCGGCATGGACCTGGTGGAACGCTGGGATCGCCAGACGCTGCCGCAGGGCGCCATCGACGTTCTCAATCCGGAGGGCTATCGCCAATCCAATCGGGGGGAAAAC
>JBKJMP010000071.1:0-10653 GCA_046596395.1 Gemmatimonadaceae bacterium | reverse complement strand
GGTCGTCCACCATCTTGAGCGCGCCGGCGTGGTGCTTGATCATACCGATGAGAAAGCGCCGGTCAAAGGCAACACCTTTCGCCTCGCTCATCTCCTTGAGCTCGTCGTCGGTGAGCATGCCATCCATCCGCATGTCGTGCCAGGAGGCCGTGTCCGGGGCGAACTGTCCGTATCGGCGGAGCCAATCCTGCATGATGATGATCTCGGGTACCTGCGACTGATCGATCTTCCGCGAGAGCTTGAGCACCTGCGGAGTGGCGCTGTTCGCCTCCGCCATCCGCGACATCACGATGGCCTGGGCGTGGTGGGCGATCATCCCCTGCATGAACTCGACATCCGCCTTCGTATAGGGCGCGCCCTTCGGGACGACGATCTCCGGGCCCATGCGGTGCTTGCTGTGATCCATGCGCGCCATGCCACCCTGCGCAAAAGCGCGAGACGAGGCGCCGGCCAGCACGCAGACAACGGTGAGTGCGATTATCGAACGAGGGGCCATCATGAATCTGCTCCGGAAGCAGGCCGGCTCGTGGAGCAAGCCGGCAGAGAGGGGTGGAAGGGAAGGCGCCCACGACCACGACCGAGATACGCGGTGAGCCTCGAGGTCGTTGATATTTATCCGCGTCGGGAGCTGGCTCATTCTAGACTCGGGATGCCGGTGCTGCGTCGAAGGCGGTGCGCCGGTCCGCAAGCGTCGAATACATCCGACTCGTCTCTCCGGTGTACGGTGAGCAGGTAGCTCCGCGCGTTGTGGAACGGTTGGATCAAGAGCATCAGAATCGGCCTTGACGCCGACCGCTGTTTCGCGCACTCTGGCCGCTCTCTCATACGGAGCGGTGGATGAAGGCCGTGCGCATCCTCGGCAAGGTCCTGCTCGGACTCGTTGCCCTCATCGTCGCGGTCATCGGTGTGTCGTACATCGTGAGCTCGGCCAAGGCGCGCAAGATCCATGATGTTCCAGCGCGCTCCGTCGTAGTGCCCACGGATTCGGCGTCGATTGCGCGTGGAGAAGTCCTGGCGACACTGAACGGATGCAACGGTTGCCACATGGGGAACCTCGGCGGCCGGTTGATGATCGATGCTTTTCCCTTCGCAAAGGTTCCAGCGCCAAACCTCACGAGCGGTGCGGGCGGCGTTGTGGCTGGATACACGGAGGCCGACTGGGAGCGCGCGATCCGCCACGGCGTGCGTCATGACGGGACGCCCATCTTCATCATGCCCTCGAGCTTGTTCAACCCGATGCGCGACGAGGAACTCGGCCGCCTCATCGCATACATGAAGTCCGTGCCGCCGGTGAACAACGACACGCTCCCGGGGCGCTCGCTGTACCCGATTGCGCGCGTGCTGCTGACGTTCGGCGCGCCGCTGTTCGAGGCGTCGAAGATCGATCATGCGCAACAGGTTCGGGGGCCGGTACCAGCGGCAACTCTGGAGTACGGAGCCTATCTCGCCGGTTCGTGCCGCTTCTGCCACGGCGACGATCTCGCGGGAAAGAAGGTGGGAGGCGAGCCAGGCGCGCCGCCTTCACCCTCCATCGGTTCCACGGCGAATCCCGCGAAGTGGACGGATGAGCAGTTCATCAGTACGATGCGCACCGGCACCACGCCTGCAGGATGGGCACTGCGGAATCAGTACATGCCGTGGAAAGCCATCGGACAGCTCAGGGACGAAGAGCTGCGCGCGCTCCTCATGTACCTGAAGAACGGTCCGTAAGCTCGGCAACCTGTTCGATGATCGGTGTCACGACCGCGAGCACGCGCGAGCGCCAGCGTGCGGCGGCCCATCGCTGCCACGCGAGTGCGGCGCCGGAGCCGGCGGCGGCTCCCAGTGCAGCAACCCCGGCGATCGCTCCGGCCGCCGGCCATTGGCCTCCGGAAATCGCGACGACAGGAAAGATCGCGACGGGCACGCCGACCAACGCGCAATTCGCGAGCTCGACGACCGACATGTGCGGCGCGTCGCTCCAGACGGAGAGCGTGGTGACGTCGTCGCGCGAGCGCACATTCACCAGCAGGCGTCCTAGCTCACCGCCCTTCTTCGTCACCTCGAACTCGAACTCATTCCTGGATCGGCGAACCTCGACGCCTTGCATGCGCGCGCGAATGGCGTTGGCGATGCGATCGAGGGCACCGGCGTCGAGTGCGCCGCCGAGCGTGTGCTCGTAGTGGAGGCGATGCGTGTCAGCGAGGCGTGCGTGCAACCCCACGGTGACCGAGGCGCGCGTAACCGCGCTTCGGTCGATGCCCGCCTGTGCGGCGACCTGCTGGATCTCCGCGAGCGTGAGTCCGTCGCCATGCGGGATCAGCGCGGCGGGTTGCGCTCGGTCGGCGAGCGAGGCCACGCGGAGAATCGCATCGACTTCGTCGCGGTCGTAGGTTCGTTCAGTGCTCACGCGATGAAAGCTCGGTACCGCACCCCGCGAAGGGAAGCGATACCATTCCACGATGACCAAGTCCACTTGGTGGCCACGCATTCGCCGCATCTGGGCCACCGTGGGGACGATCGCGTTCGTCGTCTTCACGTCGTGGTCGTTGCTGGCATATCGCGCGTCGAGCGACGCGCAGGATGCGCTGGTGTCGGACGACAGTGTCACCGTCTCGCACGCCGATGGTGCGCGAACGTTCAAGCCGGGAGCGGAGCGCGCACGAGCGACAACGCGACTTCTCTTCATCGCCGGATCGCTGGTGGATCCGGCGGCATACGCCCCGCTGGCGCGCGCCGTCGCCCTCGCCGGTTACCCCGCAACGATCCTCGAGCTACCGAGGCGCGGCGCGTTCGGCGGGGCCGAGGATCCCGAGCTCTACCTGCGGGCGCGGGGCATCCTCCGCAACGATCCGCGCGAGCGGTGGGTGCTCGGCGGACACTCGCGCGGCGCAGTCGTCGCGACGCAACTCGCGCACGAGGGCGCGCAGGGCATCGCTGCGCTTCTCATCATTGGGTCGTCACACCCGCGCGACGTGTCGCTTGCGGAGTGGAAGCTTCCGATCACCAAGATCGTGGGAACGCGCGACGGACTTGCGAGTCCCGAAGAAGTGCGAGCCAACATGCCGTTCCTGCCTGCCTCCGCGCGCTTCGTCTGGGTGGAAGGCGGCAATCACTCGCAGTTCGGATGGTACGGCTTTCAGCCCGGCGACCGACGTGCGAGGATATCCGCGGACGAGCAGCGTGCGATCATGATCCGGACGGTGCTGGAGACGATGGGCGCGACATCGCGCTCCCCGGAACGCGGCAGATAGGACAGTTCGCCAAGCGCGGCTCGACGCCGAGCCGGAGGGTGACCGGACCGCGGACGACTGTTCGCTTCTCGACCGTGTCGTTCACGGTGGCAGTGATGGTGAGCGTCTCGCCGTCGAAGCGACCGTTGAGCACGGCGGGCACCGTGGGACCCACGGCAATCGGATACGCGCGCAGCATGTACCGCGCTGGCACGCTGAAACGGCCGTCGCTGCCCACCATGATGCTACCGGAGACGTCACCGAAGGTGCAGTCCACGTGCAGGTGTGCGCTCGTATCGGCGATGATGAATCCGCCGCTGTCGCCACCCCACGTGCCGATGGCGAGCCGGCCGTCAACGCCGACGGCGCTGCTCGACGTCGAGCAAGCGGTGGCGATGACGAGTGCGGTCACGGCGACGATTCGTCGGACTGGCATGGCGGTACCTCCAGCTTGACCAACCCGCGCGGACCGTGGGTGGTCACGTGCAACAGCGCGAGTCATTGGTATCTTATTGCATGGGTTCTCTCTTGCGGAGGATGCTCGCGGTCACCGCTGGACTGAGCGCGCTCGGTGCCGTCTGCGGCGTCGTGCTGGGCTCGATCGCCTTCTGGCTTCAATTAACGGCAATGCCAGGACGATCGGACCCGGCCGAGTACGCCGCGCTCGCTATCGTTGGCGCGCTGGGCGGCACGGAGCGACCCCTCGATCGCGTGACATGAAGCACGTGGTGGTAATCGGCGCGGGAGCCGCGGGCACGATGGCCGCGATCTTCGCGGCGAAGAGCGGCGCGCGCGTCACACTGCTCGAGCGCACGCGCGACGGGGGACGCAAGATCCTCATCAGCGGCGGCGGACGGTGCAACGTGCTGCCGCTCACAGTGGACGAATCGCGCTTCGTGACCGACTCGTCGCCGAACACGCTGCGCAAGATGTTGCGCTCCTGGCCACTCGACGACCAGGTGCGCTTCTTCGAGGACGACCTCGGCATCCCGCTCGCCGAGGAGCCGGAGTCGCGGAAGCGATTTCCGGCGTCGCACAAGGCGCGCGATGTCCGCGATGGGCTCATCGATCACGCCAGGCATCTCGGTGTAGACGTCCGCTTCGACACGCAGGTGACCGAGTTCGCGGCGCAAGATGGTGGATGGGCGATCGACATCGCAGATGGTGATCCAATCGCAGCCGATGCACTCATCGTCGCGACGGGTGGCTTGAGTGTCCCCAACACCGGCAGCGATGGACTCGGCCTCCGCGTGCTGCGCACGATGGGGCACGCGATGCATCCGACGTACGCGGCGCTCACGCCGATCGTGGCCGAGACTGCGGCGTATGCGGCGTTGAGTGGCGTGTCGCTGACCGTGTCGATCACGGCGCGCGACGATGTGCGGTCATCAACGGCGACTGGCGGGTTCCTGTTCACGCATCGGGGGTACAGTGGGCCTTCGGCACTCGACGTCTCGCACGTGGTGCGGCGGTCGCGCCTGGAGCGTGACGGGAGCGCGACGCTGACCGTCAAGTGGACCGCGCACGGCGAGGCCGAGTGGGAGCAGCTCCTGCGGCCTGCCGGGGTGCGCACTGTGATCGGTGCACTGCGCGGCGAGATGCCCGAGCGTCTCGCGCAGGTAGTGATCGAGGCGGCTGGTGTGGAGCCGACGCGAACGCTGGCAGAGTTGCGGCGCGAGGAACGGCTGCGGTTGATCGATACCCTCGTGCGCGGCGCGCTGCCGTGGACGTCGGATGAGGGGTACAAGAAGGCCGAGGTGACCGGCGGGGGTGTCAGCCTCGCCGAGGTCGATCCGCGGACGATGGAGAGCCGAAAGTATCCGGGGCTCTTCATCTGCGGAGAGGTGCTCGATGCCTTTGGGCCGATCGGCGGCTACAACTTCATGTGGGCGTGGTCTACGGGGCGCGCCGCTGGTATTGGTGCGGCGTCAAAGTAGAGATAACAGCCTAAAATTGCTGTTCAAGTGTTTCGTACTGATGAATGCTTCAGGACTTCAACGACTCCTCGAGCGCGCCGATGAACGTCGCAACGCGCGACTCCTGCGCATTGTGCCCCATCACGCCGACGCGCCACACCTTGCCCGCGAGTGCGCCGAGCCCGCCGCCCATCTCCACGCCGCGATCGAGCATGCGTGCGCGCACGGCAGCTTCGTCCACACCATCGGGGACGTTGATGACGTTGATTGTCGGAGCGCGGTGTGTTGCGGGCGTGAAGAAGGAGATCTCAAGTCCATCGAGCCCCTTCGCCAGCGAATCATGCGCCGACTGGTGCCGCGCCCATCGCGCGTCGAGACCTTCCTCGAGTATCAGACGAAGCGCCTCATGGATCCCATAAATGCTCTGGATCGGCGCCGTATGATGAAACGCGCGCTTCTTCGTCGCTCCGCCCTCGCCCCAGTACTGAAACAGCAGCGACAGATCGAGATACCACGTCGCCGGCTTGGCCGTGCGCGCCTGCACCGCGGCCATTGCACGCGGACCGACGCTGATCGGACCCAAGCCCGCAGGTGCGCCGAGACACTTCTGCGTGCACGAACCGGCGGCGTCCACGCCGAGCGCGTCGAGGTCGATCGGCATACCGCCGAGTGAGGTGACGCAGTCCATCGCGACGAGCGCGCCGTGTTTGCGTGCGACGGCAACCATCGGCTCGATGGGCTGGCACGCACCCGTCGTCGTCTCGACATGCACGAAGGCCACGAGCTTCGCCGGTTTCTCGTTTAGGAGCCGGTCCACCTCAGCGGGATCGCAGATCTCCCCAGGCTGCACCTCCACCACGCGGACGTCCGCCCCCGCTCGGCGCGCCAGCTCGGCGAGCCGGTGGCCGAAGTAGCCCATCACGCAGACGACTGCACTGTCACCGGGCTCGAGGATGTTCATCATGATCGTCTCGAGTCCAGCCGAACCGGTGCCGGAGATGGGCAGCGTGTGATGGTTCGCTGTGCGATAGACGCCGCGCAGCGCGCCCATCGTCTGGTCCATCAGCTCGACGAAGTACGGATCGAGATGCCCGACCGGGTTTGCGCCCATCGCGGCGAGCACGCGCGGGTCGGGATTGCTCGGGCCCGGGCCCATGAGCAGGCGCTCGGGCGGGTTCAGTGCCGGTGGTGGCGCTGAATCGGTCATCGTCATCGCAGTACGAATCCGGCGTCAACGGCCGGTCGTTCCTTCGCGTTCGCGGCGAGCCAACCAGTCATGTACATCCACTGCGTGATGCGCGCGAGCTTCCGGTAGTCAATTGTCTTTGGCTCGTCGCGCGGCGTGTGATAATCGTTGTGCAGGTTGCTGGAGAAGAACAGCGAAGGAATCTTGCGCTCCGCGTACGGAACGTGGTCGCTGCGGAAGTACCACCCTTCGGGATGCGTCGGGCGATCCCACAGCGAGTCGATGACGAACTTGCTCGTGGCACGATTGGCGTCGATGGCCATCTGCACGAGCGCCGTCGAGTTGCGATGCGGCGGCTGGGATCCCATCAACGCGGCGGTGTCGGGATGATTGCGGCCGAGCATGTCGCCATTCAGGACGGCGACGATCTTGTCGAGCGGTACGACCGGATGCGCCACGTGATAACGGGAGCCGAGCAGGCCGCGCTCCTCCGCGCCGTGGAAGACGAAGATCGCGGAGCGCCGGCTGGGCTGCTTCTTCCACGCGCGGGCGATCGCGAGGAGTGCGACGCTCGTGGTGCCGTTGTCGTCGGCGCCGTTCCAGATCGAGTCGCCGTCTACGGTGTAGCGCACGCCGTCGTGATCCTGGTGTGAGCTGAAGAGGACGTACTCGTCGCGGAGCGCGGGGTCGGTACCGCGCACCACGCCGATGATGTTCGTGGACGGATACTCGAAGCTCTCGGCGCGTAGTTTGATCTCGACTGTTTGGCCGTCGGTGCGGAGGCCATCGAGCCATGCACGCCGGACCATCAGGGCAGGCACGGTCGGAGGTGTCGGAGGACCCGCGTTCGGATTGCGACTGAAGCGCGGCACGCCGCCGATGACGTCGTACGTCCCGCGCGACTGGACGATGCCGACGCCGTCGAACGCGATCTCGGCCACCGAGTCGGCGACGATGATCACGCCAGCCGCGCCGCGGCGGATGAGCGCACTCGTCATCGGGCCGAGCGCGGAGCGCGTGTAATTGTAGTTCCAGGTGTTGGTCGTCGAGCGGATGCTCGCGGCAGGTGGCGCGACCAGCTGGGCGACGGCGATCTTGCCGCGGATGTCGACCGTGGTATCGGTCACGCTGGTCACGAAGACCGTGGGGGCCGTGACGTCAGCCGCCGTGTTCGTGGTCGGCGTGATCTCGGTCCAGAGCGCGAGCGTGCGGCCGTTGACCTTCACCGAGCTCGACCCGGTGGAGAGCCGGGCGCGGCGCATGTTCCACCACTGGAAAAAGCTTCCCATGTCGCCGCGCGGCTCGAGGCCGATCTTCGCCATCTCGTCGGCAACCCAGATCGATGCGCGCATCTCGTCGATGGTGCCGGCTTCGCGTCCGCGCAGTTCGTCGCCGCCGAGGATGTAGAGGTCGCGCTTGAGGTCCCGCTCGCGAATCGCGCTGATGGCCGCGGGTGGTTTCGGGGCGCTCTGCGCGCCGACGGGCGCGGCGGCGAGCAGGAACAACCACAGTGTGCGCATGGTGAGTGTGCGGGTGGTGGAGGTCGTCAGGACGAGAGCGTCGTCATCAACGTATCGATGAACGCGCGTTCGTTCGGGTGGCGGTAGTCGTCGGCGGTGATGACCGTAGTGCAGAGCGCCATGATGGACCGCCGCATGGCGGGCGCTACAGACGTGCCGTGCGCCTGATCATGTTTGCGCGCGGCGAGGAAGAAGTCGGGGACCTGTCGCGCGAACTCAGGGGAACGATCGGCCACGGTCTGCGCGAGCTCGATCTCCTGCGTCCAGGAGTAGTCCTCCGGGCTGAAGCCGCAGAGGATCGCGAGCTCCTCCAGGCCGATGCTGCCGTCGGCACGGACGAGGTGCGCGAGCAGCCGGCGGACGAACACGGCGATCTCGTCGTCGGCCGGGCGATTCGACTCCTCGGCGAGATGCTCCAGCTCGCGCCGGCGCTCGACGATCGCGGTGGCGAGGACCTCAAGATAGCCCATGGAGGGATACTGGCGAGCGCTCACTGTTTGGGCAACGCCGGTCGGGAGAAAGCCCAGACGGCGGAACGCTGATGACGCAGAAACAGCGCACGCAGAAGTCGCTGCAAAAGCGTTGGCAGTTCAGAAAGCAAAATTGACCACGGAGGACACGGAGAGCACGGATGAACTGCAGCACCAACTTTCAAAAAGTGCTTTTCCTCCGTGTCCTCCGTGTCTCCGTGGTAGAAATGCACTTCACTCCACTCGACCCTCGAGCATCGTCGTGGATACGGCGACATGAATGGTCACTCTACGACTTCGAACGCTTCTACAGCGCCGTCTGCGTGCGCTCTTTCTGCGTCATCAGCGTTCCGTGGGCTGGGCGTATCCAGATCCTACTTGACCCCCATCCAATAACTGATCTTCACCACGAACAGATTATCACCATCAGCACGCGTAGAATCCCACAGGTCGCGCGGAGCGATCAACTCGCCCGCCAGGCCCACATCCGCGCGGCTCTGCTGCCAGATCAGGAACGCCGTACTCCCAGGCAGGTACTCCCACCGCATCACCAGGTTCGACCGGAACGACAACCGGTTGAAGTCCAGCGCGGGCAGCGCGAACGTCTCGGCCTCATCGCGCACCGTGTGCGTGCCGTTGGTCTCGTGCGTGATCCCGCTGTACGTCCGGAGCGTCTTGCTGCCAGGCGTCGGCAACTCGCCGAAGTCGTAGAACCGCCCACTCGCCGCGAAGGGCTCCGCGTAACCCTCGACCGTGAAGTTCGGCGTGAACGCGTAGTTCAACCGGAACCGCGCCGAGAGCGTGCTGCGCTCGATGGCCGAGAAAATGTAGCGCGCGTTGTACGTCGAGGTGTTGCCGCCGGCGCGCGTCGTCACGTACTGCCGCCGGTCCACGGAGCGCGAGTACGAGGGATCCACCGACGCCTGCCACTGCGACGCCGGACGCATCGTGAGTCCCGTGCTCGCATCCCACCGCCAGCCGCCGAATTCGTCGTCGAAGTACACGGTGCGCGCCGTCCACGTGGTCGGCACGTTCGCGCGGCTGTTCACCTGCGCCGTGAGCTGGTAGGCATTCGGCGTGGCGATGAGCGGACCGCCGCGGGTGAGGTCGTCGCTGAGCGACCCTCTGTGCAGCACGCCGCTGCCACTGAGGCGAATAAAGTTGTGGAGCGTTGCCTGCGCGGACTGGCTGAAGCGCAGGTACTGGCGAACACCACCGAAATTCCACCCCGACTGCGTGGCCGTTCCGAAGTTGAAGAAGCGAACGTACCTGTTCGGCTTCGTATCGCGGAGCTGGATGTCGGCGTTGAAGTCGATGTCATCACCGCTGCGCATCTGGCCAGCATCGTTGATGTCGAACTCCGGCGAACGCGCCGATAGCTGGATGCCGCCGAGGGTGAAGCGGCCCGCGTTCTTGTCGAGACGCAGTGATGCCGTGCCGCCCGTGAGCGACGTCCGCGTGGGCTCGTAGCTGATATGATCCTGATCGGGACGCTGGAAGTAATGCGCGCTCGACCGCTGGAGCCGCGCGATCGCCGCCGGATCACCATCCACACGACTGCCACCGACCCAGCCCGTGATCTCGTACATCCCTTCCATATAGCGGAGCTTCCAGTCCGCGCCCCCGGCGACGGCGTTCGCCGGGAGGAGCTGGTTCAACCCGCCGCGACCGTCGAGCACGCGGTGCAGTTGCGTCACGGACATGCCAACGTTCGACTGCTGCTTGCCGAACTCCTGCTGGAGCCGCATCACTGCGAACTCACTCGGTGGCTCGACGGCCGTGCGCCCGATCGAATCGCCCGCGAGGTGGTACGTCCGCGCGTACTCGCGAGGTGTCACTGCTGCGAGCGCACCGACGGAAAGTCCGGACTTGAGTCGTCCCGTCACCTTCGCCGCCGCGAGGATCGTCGTGCTCAGTGGCGCGTCCACGAAGGTGCCGCTCGCCGACCCGCGCGGCGACGCGCCGATGCGGCGGCTGTAGAACCAGCTCGGACGTCCGATGAAGCTCTGGCCGCGCCCCGTGAGGAGCTCGTTCCCCTCAATGAAAAAAGGACGTCGCTCGTCGAATACCGTCTCGAACGCCGTGAGGTTCACGACGGCCGGATCCGCCTCGACCTGCCCGAAGTCCGGGTTGATCGTCGCGTCGAGCGTGAGGCTGGGGCCAAGTCCAAGCTTGAGGTCGCCACCCGCGCGCGCGCCCGCGCGTTCATTGAATGGATTCGCGGGATTCACGTTCGCGCGGTAGGTCACATCGGTGGCGACGTACGGCAACAACTCCAATCGGCGCGCTGGCGGAATGCCCGCGATCCCGTCGAGGCGTCCGAAGCGCGACGCAAATCCTGCCGCCGAG
>JBKJMP010000409.1:0-4778 GCA_046596395.1 Gemmatimonadaceae bacterium | reverse complement strand
GGCAGCGCACATTGGCGTTCTGGCCTCGATTGGGTGCGCGGCGCCGCCGAGCTACAAACGGCCGCGCGTCGCCATTCTCGCCACGGGCGACGAGCTCGTCCCGCTGGAGCGCTTCGACGAGGTACGCACGGGCGGACGAATCGTGTCGTCGAACAGCTACGCACTCGCGGCCGCCGTGCGCGCGGCAGGAGGCGAGCCGCTGTCGCTCGGCATTGCGGCGGATGATCCGGCCGCGCTGGCCGAGCATCTTCGCGAAGCGGAAGGGTGCGACCTCGTGCTCACGTCTGGAGGCGTGTCCGTCGGCGACTTCGACTATACGCGCGACGTGGTGACTGCATTGGGCGGCGAATTGTCGCTGTGGCGCGTGCGCATGCGGCCGGGCGCGCCGATCGCGTTCGGCTCGCTCTTCGGCGCACCGTGGCTGGGATTGCCGGGGAATCCCGTATCGGCGCTCGTGACGTTCGAGCTGTTCGGGCGGCCGCTGATCCGCGCGCTCTCCGGGAGTGCGCGTCCGTTCCGGCGCAGCATCCCAGTCGTCCTCGCGGAGCCACTCATGCTCGGCGCACCGCTCATGCATTTCCTGCGCGTGGTGCTCGAGGACGGTGCGGACGGCGCCGTCGTCGCGCGGCTCACGGGCGCCCAGAGCTCCGGGATGTTGACGTCGATGTCGAGCGCCGATGCACTGCTCATCGTTCCGCCCGAACCGCGCGACGTGCCGGCCGGCACGGTGCTCCGCGCGATTCCGCTCGACGGAGATCTCGGCGGCAGCGACCGGTTTCCGGCGTGAGCGAACGCGCAGCGCCGGGCACGGCCCTGCTTCGCGCGGAGCTCATGCGCCGCTTCCACACGATGATTCGCACGATGCGCATCGCGGAGCGGGACGTCGAGCTGCTGAGTCCCGCGAATGCGGACGACCTGATCAGCGAAGACGACTACGTGCTCGACGAGCGCCTGCCGTACTGGGCCGACCTGTGGCCGTCTGCGCAGATCCTCGCAAACGAGGTGGCGCTCATGCGACTCGCCGGGCTCCGTGTGCTCGAGCTGGGGTGCGGACTCGGCGTGGTGGCGATCGGTGCGACGTTCGCCGGCGGCGATGTGACGGCGACGGACTACTACTACGATGCGCTGGAATTTGCGAAGGTGAACGTCGCCGACGCAACTGGAAAGCGGATCGCAACGCGGATGGTGGACTGGACGGAAATGCCCGAGGACCTCGGCAAGTTCGACGTGGTGCTCGCGTCGGACGTACTTTACGAGCACCGCTATGCGGCGATGGTGGCCGAGGCGATCGCACGCACGCTCGTGAAGGGGGGCGAGGCGATCGTGGCGGACCCGGGGCGCATCGCGCTCGACGAGTTTCGCGAGGAGTGCGCGGAACGCGGGATCGCATCCGAAGGGGACCCGCGGCCGTTCCGCGAGGGGGAGATCAGCCAGACGATCACGTTGTGGAAGCTCCGCTGGAGGGCAGAGTAGACGGTTGGTGCGGCTCCATGTGTACGAGCACCGCGTGAACGGCAGTCACGTCGCGATGAATCGCCCGGCTCACGGCCCCACCGAGCGCGTGGCCCTTTGCGAGACTCATCTCCGCATCTGCCTCCACGTGAATGGTCACCCGGTAGCCGAGTCCGACCTTGCGCGCGGCGAGCTTCTCGACGGCGCAGACTCCTTCGACGCCCAGCGCGCTCCGCCGAATCGCGTCGAGCAGGTCGGCGTCGGGGGCTCGGTCCATGAGATCGTTGAGCGCGGGTATGAGGATCCGCACACCATTGTACGCGATGACGAATGCGGCAACGAACGCCGCCCAGTCGTCTGCCGTGGCCCAGAGCGCGGCGTCTTCACCGCCGCCCAGGAAGCGGCTCCCCCAGATTGCGACCGTGATTCCGACGAAGGCGGCTGCTGAGGTGACCGCATCGCTGATGTGATGCCAGGCATCGGCCTTGATCGCGGTGGAACCCAGGGCCCCCCCGATCTTCCCGACTCGCCGACCGAGATACCACTTGATGCTGATCACCGCGGCGAGTACGGCGAGCGTCCACGGCGCGGGAAGTTCGTGGGGCGTGCGAATCGCGCGAATCGCTTCGCTGCCGACGCCGACCGCCGCACCCACCAGCAACAGCGCTACGGCGGCCGCCGCGATCGCCTCGGCCTTCCCGTGCCCGAAGGGGTGATCGTCGTCGGCTGGACGCGCGGCGACCGCGAGGCCGCCCCATACCAGAAGCGAGCCGACGACGTCCGCCGCGGACTCGATCGCGTCCGCCACGAGTGCGTAGCTGTTGCCCAGAATGCCGGCGACGAGCTTCACGCCCGCCAGAGACGCGTTCACGAGGACGCCGAGCTGCACCGCGCGTGTGCCCGCGCCTCCCCGATCGCTCATGAGAATCATGTGCGCGACACGCGCTCTTCAGCGCAGCTGCCCGGCCACCACTTCGGAGATGTCGTATACCGGCACGTCCGAACCGCTGGCCTTCACGCCGTCCGTCATCATCGTCATGCAGAACGGGCACGCCACCGCGATGGCGTCTGCACCAGTGGCAAGCAGCTCTTCCGTCCGCTCGATGTTGATGCGCTTGCCGGTGCGCTCCTCCATGAACATGCGCCCGCCGCCGGCGCCGCAGCAGAGGCCGCGGTCCTTCGTGCGCGGCGGCTCTACGAGGTTGATTACGGGCAGCGCACGGCGCATCGATTCGCGCGGCGCGTCGTACACGTCGTTGTAGCGGCCGAGGTAGCAGCTGTCGTGGTAGGCGACGGTGAGCTTCTGTCCCGCCTCGGTCTTGAGCGGCACGCGATCTTCCTGGAGGAGACGCTCGATGTACGTCGAGTGGTGGATCACCTCGTAGTTGCCGCCGAGCTGCGGGAACTCATTGCCGATCTGGTGGAAACAGTGCGGGCAATGCGTCACGATCGTCTTCACCTCGTACCGGTCGAGCGTCTCGATGGTGTTCTTCGCGAGCAGCTGGTAGAGGTACTCATTCCCCATGCGACGCGCGGGGTCGCCATGGCAGCTCTCCTCCTGTCCGAGGATCGCGAACTTGATCTCGGCAGCCTGCATGATCCGCGCGAAGGCCACGGTGATCTTCTTCGCGCGATCGTCGAACGACCCCATGCAGCCGACCCAGAACAGGATATCCGGGCGCTCACCGCGCTCCATCAGCTCGGCCATCGTGTTGATGTGGAGGCCCTGGGCCCAATCGGCGCGGTCGCCGGCGTTGAATGCCCACGGTGACCCATTGCGCTCCAGCGACTCGAACACGGGCTGGAGCTCGTCCGGAAAGCGCGACTCCGTGAGCACCAGGTTGCGGCGCAGCTCGTTGATGATGTCGAGCTGGTCTATCGATACCGGACATTCCGTAACGCAAGCTCTACAGCTCGTGCACGCCCAGAGCTCCTCCTCGGTGATATACGTGTCGAGGAGGCGGTGCTCCATCACCTCGGTCACGGTCGTGGCGCCGGCGTCGTCGGCCTCGCCGTGCAGGAGCGCCGAGCGCATGAAGTCCATGCGGTCGTTGGTGACGACGGGCGCCTTCTCCATGAGCCGCTGCCGCGTGTTCACGACGATCTTGCGCGGGCTGAGTGGCTTGCCGGTGATGTTCGCGGGACAGGCGGCGGTGCAGCGGCCGCACTCGGTGCAGGAGTAGCCGTCGAGCAGGTTCTTCCACGACAGGTGCTGCACGTCGCTCGCGCCGAACTGCTCGACGTCGGCCTCGAGGTCCATGTAGCGCATGGCGCCCTTGGTGCCCGGCCCGCTCGTGTTCGAGAAGTACACGTTGATGAGCGACGTGGCGACGTGCAGGTGCTTCGAGTACGGGAGGTAATTGAGGAAAGCGAGGATCAGCAGCGCGTGGGCCCACCAGAAAATCTGGAAGCGTTGCAGTGCCGCGCGCGGACCCACGGTGCCCGTGAGCAGGTCGGCGAGGCCATGCGAGACCATCTTCTCCGGGCCGTACGCCGTCGGGAACCCGACGATCAGGAACGCGTTGCTGAACAGTAGCGTGATCATCAGGCCGCCGATCATGCTGAGGATGATCAGCGCATCGGTGTGCTCGAGGTCGTCCCCCTCGAGGCGGCGCGGGTGCAGGACCATGCGCCGGTAGAGCGCGAAGCCCACGGCGGCGAGCACGAGCACCGCGAAGATGTCCTGTGACGCCGAGTAGCCGATCCAGAGGAAATGGGGGAGGAACTGCTCGAAGGAGAACGAGGGGATCACTCCCTCGATGAGAATCTCGACCGTGCCGGCGGTGAGCACCATGAAGCCCCAGAAGATCAGGGCGTGCATCGGGCCGGCGATCGGGTCGCGCAAGATCTTCTTCTGCGCGATGCCGATCTCGAGCACGTTGAGGATGCGCCGCAGCGGGTTGAACGTGCGGTCCTCTGCGTGGCCGAGGCGCAGGTAGCTGATGAGGCGCTGGACGTTCAGCGCGAAGAATCCCGCCGCGACGACGAGGATGAAGAGAAAGACGACGTTGCGGGTTGTCATGAGGCCGGTGGCTGGTACGTCGTCAGGTCTTGGGCCCGAACGCGCCGCGAATCGCCTGGGCGATGCGCCTGAAGAACAGGACCGTGCGCTGCCAGAACATCAGCAGGAACCCGGCGACCGCGGCGATCGCCGATGCCACCGGCATGAGCACGTCGGGGCCGAGGTACAACGCAAGGGCGAAGATGCGTGGATCGATCTCCATTCCGCGAAGCCTGTTGAGTGGGCAGAGGTGCGACGGCGAACTCAGAGCGTCAATATACCGGCTGGCTCAGTCCGGGCCACCCGGAGACGCGCTCGTCGTGCA
>JBKJMP010000400.1:0-4195 GCA_046596395.1 Gemmatimonadaceae bacterium | reverse complement strand
ACTCGCGCTCACGGGCGCAGGAGCCAGCTTCCCGTATCCGCTCTACCGGCGGTGGTTCGCACAGTACGGCGACTCGACCGGTATCCGCATCAACTATTTCTCCGTCGGCTCGAGCGGGGGCGTCTTCGCGCTCGCACAGGGTGACGTGGACTTTGGCGCGTCCGATCGCCCACTGAGTGCTTCAGAGCGGTCTGCAATGCCCTGCGGCGCGCCGGTCGCGATCCCGACCACGATCGGCGCCGTTGCCCTGACGTATCATCTCGGTCCGTTGGCCGCACCGCTCCGGCTTAATGGACCGACGCTCGCTCGCATGTTCTCGGGAGAGATCGCGCGCTGGGATGATCGAGAGATTCGGCAACTCAACCCGACGCTCCCCCTGCCGTCGCTTCCCATCATCATTGTGCGTCGAAGCGACGGCAGCGGCACGTCGCGCGTCTTCCTCGCATTCCTCGCGCGGCACTCGGAGGCCTGGCGCGCGCGTCTCGGGAGCGATCCGACTCGCTGGCCCATGGGCACCGCGTCCTCCGGCAACGAAGGCGTGGCGGCGGAGGTGAAGGTTACGATGGGGTCGATCGGGTATGTCGAGGCGTCGTACGCACGCCAGCTACGCCTTCCGGTGGCGGCGATCCGGAACCCGGCCGGCGAGTACCTCCTGCCGACGCGGGCGTCCGTCATCGCGGCGGGACGTGAATCGTTCCAGGGCATCCGTCCTGACTCGGTCGTCTCCCTCCTGAACGTGTCGGCACCGGACGCGTATCCCATCGCGTCCCTGACGTGGTTGCTCATCCCGCCGCAGGCTCGAGATACCGCTCGAGCGCGGGCAGTCGTCGCGCTGGCGCGATGGACGCTCTCGCGGCGCATGATCGAGGGCGACGAGCTGGAATTCGCGCCGTTGCCGCCGGCAGCGGCCGCGTTCCACGACAGCGTGCTTCAGCAACTCAACTTGGGGGTATGTGGCCCGCGTCCGATCCTCCCGAAGCCGTGATGCTGCGCTCACCGGGTCGCGTGAAAAAAAACCGGTGAGGTGCGACAACCCACGTCGCGTCCTCACCGATCCTCCAATTCACCAACTCACCAACATGCTACTACTGCCGCCTCGGCGTTGGTGAAGGTGGCAACGACCGCAGTCGCGTCTTGAACGACTGGTAATTGCGCGAGTCGGTCGCGAGCGACCGCAAGATGGCCGGATCGTACGCCGCGATCATCCGCTGCGTTTCCGCGATGCGATCTTCCTCGAGCGGATGCGTGGCGAACCAGCTCGATACGCCGCTCGGATTCGCCTGTCGCTCGTTGATCAGGATCTGGAACATCGACGGAATGCCATTCGGACTGATGCCGGCCCGAATCACGTTCCTGATCCCTTCCTCGTCGGCCTCGTTCTCGTCGCTCCGGCTGAACTTCGCGAAGAGTGCCGTGCCGCCGACCTGAATCGCCGCCTGCCCAGCCTGGCTGTTGCAGACGCTCGTGAGCACGCACGCCAGGGTGACGCCGATGTTCGCGCCCTGTGCCTGCTGCATCTGCTTGATCGAGTGGCGCTTCACGATGTGCCCGATTTCGTGCCCGAGCACTCCCGCGAGCTGGTCCATCCGCGCCGTGCGCGCGATCAGCCCGCGATTCACGTAGATGTAACCGCCCGGGACGGCGAAGGCGTTCACTTCCTTGCTGTCCACGATGTAGAAGTGCCAGTCGGGGATGTCCTCCCGGGGGGTCAGCCGCGCGATGGAATCACCGAGGACATTGATGTACCGGTTCAGTTCCGGATCCTGGACGATCGGCAACTCCGAGTTGATCTGGGCCGAATACTGCGCGCCCATCTCTACTTCTTGTTGCGTGGAGACACCGCAGGCCGTCAAGCCTACCACCAGCGCCACAGCAGCCAGATATCGTTTCATTGCACTCTCTCGTCGAAGCGGGTCACAGATATTGTTAGCAAGACACGTTCCTACCGCTCGAAATATCCTAACATCTTGAAGCTGCTTACTTTAGCTCGCGATCTCCGTCGCCGGAGGGCACGCGAGCGTCAAGGGCTCTTTGCCGCAGAGGGAGTACGCTCGGTCGAGGAGCTCCTGCGTTCGCCGCTGGCCATCCGCGGCGTGCTCGTGGCACCCCAGCTGGCCGACGCCCCTCGGGGCGCCGCCCTCCTCACCGCCCTGCGCGACGCCAGTGCGAACGTCACCGAGGTGGGGCCCCTCGAGTTCGCGAGTGCCGCGGAGACCGAGTCTCCCCAAGGCGTCCTCGCGATCGCCGAGATTCCGGGGCTGGCCCTGGACGCCATCGCGCTCGGCTCCGTCGCGAGAATCGTCATCCTCGACGCCGTCCAGGATCCGGGAAACGTCGGGACGATTCTGAGGACAGCAGCCGCCCTCGGCGCCACGGCCGTCGTCTCGATGCCGGGTACCGTCGACCTCTGGAACGCGAAGGTTGTCCGCAGCGCGATGGGCGCCGGCTTCCACTTTCCAGCGTTGTCAGCGAGCTGGGCTGAACTCGATGCATTCCGAGCGCGGGGCTCGGTCGTCCTGTGGGGAGCGGATGCATCCGGCGCGTCGCTCGATTCGCTCGTTCCCCCGCTGCGTCTCGCACTGGTCGTCGGTAATGAGGGCGCCGGACTCTCCCCCGAAGGCCGCGAGCGCGTCGAGACGCTCGCGTCGCTGCCCATCGCCTCCATCGTCGAATCGCTCAACGTCGCCGTGGCGACGGGAATTTTTCTCTATCAGCTCCGCCCGTGACCCTCACGACCATCTCGACCGTCTACGCCTTCTTCGTCGGATTGTGCGTCGGATCATTTCTCAATGTCTGCGTCGCCCGCTGGCCGCGCGATCTGAGCGTCGTGCGCCCGCGCTCGCGCTGCCCGCACTGCGGGCACCAGCTCGCCTGGTTCGAGAATATCCCGGTGTTCAGTTGGCTCGTGCTGCGCGCGCGCTGCCGTTGCTGCGACGAGTCGATCTCCGCACGGTATCCCTTCGGCGAGTTGATGATCGGAGTCCTCTGGGCGGCATGCGTGTGGTACTTCGGTCCCACGTACACCGCCGTGCGCCTCGCGGTCTTCCTCACAATCCTTGTCGGCGTGGCGATGACCGACCTCCAGCATTACCTCATCCCTGATGGCTTCACTGTCACCGGGTTGCTCTGGACGATCGGCTCCGCCCTCGCAGCCCCATTCATCGGTGATTCATACCTCTTCGCGGGGCCGTACGACGCGATCGTGGGCGCCTGCGCCGGCGCCGGCCTGATTGCCGTCATCGGATGGCTCGGCGAGGCCGCGCTCAAGAAGGAGGCAATGGGCATGGGCGACATGACGCTCATGGCATTCGTCGGGGCGGCGCTCGGCCCGGGACGCGCGATGGCCACCGTTTTCCTTGGCGCTACGATCGCAGCGGTCGCGTTCCTCGCGATCGTCTATCCCATCGCTCTCATGCGGCGTGGACGTGTCACCACCCAGACGGAGCTCGCGCTCGGTGGCGCAGTTGCCGCTCCGGTGGAGCTCCCGCTCGTGCCGTTCGGCGTCTTTCTCGCGCCGGCGTCGGCAATCATGCTGCTCTGGGGCGACCAGATCCTCGGCCGGGTGTTCCCGACGCTCTGATCGGGGTTCGCGGCGCTCTCGCCGAGGGATAGCTTTGGGATGTGCCAGACGATGCCCGTCGGGAAACTCCCGCACTCGAGCGCTTCACCAGGGACCTCACGGCCGACGCGCGCGGCGGCCGCCTCGAGCTCGTGCGCTGCCGTGACGAGGAGATCGCCCGCACGATCGACATCCTGCTTCGTCAGGGAAAGAACAACCCAGCGCTCGTAGGGCAGGCGGGCGTAGGAAAGACCGCCATCGCCGAGGGGCTCGCGGCGCGCATCGCTGAGGGCGACGTGCCGATCGCGATGCGCGACCTCAAGCTCCTGTCGCTCGACGCCGTTGGCCTCGTCGCCGGCACGACCTACCGCGGCCAGTATGAGGAGCGCCTTCGTGACCTCGTTGCAGAGACGAGCGCGGCAGGCGACGTTTTGCTCTTCGTGGACGAACTGCACAATCTCATCGGCCAGGGCAGCGCGAACGGATCGGCCATGGACGCGGCGAACATGCTCAAGCCCGCGCTCGCCCGCGGGGACTTTCGGCTCCTCGGCGCCACGACCGACGAGGAGTACGACCGGTGGATCCTCGGCGACCCGGCCCTGGAGCGCCGGTTCCAGAAGATCGCGGTCCGCGAGC
>JBKJMP010000394.1:0-6215 GCA_046596395.1 Gemmatimonadaceae bacterium | reverse complement strand
CTGTCCCGCGCGGCGTATCACCTGGCAATCGGCCAGCGCGATTCCGCCGAGTTGGCGCTGCGCTCGATCATCTCGTTCGGGTTTGCGATGATCGACAACGCCAGCAACGCGATGGACGAGGTGAACGGCACGGCGATCGTGAGTCTCGGCTCCAGCGCCCTGGACCGCTTCCGGGTTGTCGTGGGCGATCCGCGCGCGAACTGGCGGGCCGTATTGCCGCCAAAGCGGGGCCTGGAGCTGACGCGCGACGCGTCGCCCGCGGCGATTCGTGCCTGGCTCATCGCGCGCGCGACCGATCCGGGCACGTCTAGAGGTAATCGATTCCAGGCGCTGCAGGAGCTCTCCTACTCGTCGTGCACGAACGTTCGCGAGCTGTTCACGGGCCCGGGCGACGACGTGATCGCCGCGTTCCGCGATGCGCGGACGTCGCTCGCGCGGTTCCCCTCGGAACGCGCCGTCATCGACCTGGGCGCGCGGCTCCCGGATGCGAGCGTCATTTTTCCATCGGGCCCGATCGACTACCTGGCCGTGAGCGCGGCCAGCGTCGCGGGAGTGGTCCTCGACAATCCGCGTCTTGCCACCTGCTCGCGCATGGTCAGCTCGTACCTCTACTTTCGCTGATGCCCGACACGTTCGACTGGCCCTTCTTCACCGACGCCCACCGCTCACTCGCCGCGGAGCTCCGCACATGGGCGCAGCGCGAGATCGCACACGCGCATGGCGAGACCGACGTCGACGCCGAATCACGTGCGATCGTGAAGCAGCTCGGCAGCGCGGGCTGGCTGAAATACACGGTGCCGAAGGCGCATGGCGGCATGAACGAGCAGCTGGACGTCCGCTCGCTCTGCATCGCGCGCGAGACCCTCGCGCGCGTCTCCGGCCTCGCCGACTTCGCGTTCGCCATGCAAGGGCTCGGCGCCGGACCCATCTCGCTGTTCGGGCCGGAGGAGCTCAAGGCCAGGTATCTCCCGCGCGTCGCATCCGGCGACGCCATCGCCGCCTTCGCCATCTCGGAGTCAGACGCCGGCTCCGACGTGACCGCGATGCAGACCACCGCCCACATGCAGGACGGCAGCTACGTCATCGACGGCGAGAAGACGTGGATCTCGAACGGTGGCATCGCCGACTTCTATGTGGTCTTCTGCCGGCTGCCCGGCGTGGAGCGCGGATTCATCGCGCTCGTCGTCGAACCGGGCGACCCGGGCTTCAGCGTCACCACGCGCGTCGAGACCATCGCACCGCACCCGCTGGCGACGCTGCGCTTCGACCGCTGCCGCGTGCCGGCGTCACGCGTCGTCGGCGAATCGGGGAAAGGCCTGCGCGTCGCGCTCGGGACGCTCGACGTCTTCCGCTCCACGGTCGGCGCCGCTGCGCTCGGCATGGCGCGCCGTGCGCTCGACGAGACGCTCGCGCACGTAACGACTCGGCGAATGTTCGGCCAGGGATTGCACGAGTTCCAGCTCACCCAGGCCAAGATTGCATCGATGGCGACGGCGATCGACGCCAGCGCGCTCCTCGTGTATCGCGCAGCATGGACGCGCGACCAGGGCGCCGAGCGGATCACGCGTGAGGCCGCCATGGCGAAGATGCACGCGACGGAATCCGCGCAGCGCGTCATCGACGACGCCGTCCAACTCCTCGGCGCACGCGGTGTCACGGCGGGTCATCCGGTCGAGCGACTGTATCGCGAGATCCGCGCGCTGCGGATCTACGAGGGCACCACCGAGGTACAGCAGCTCGTCATCGCGGCGCAGGTGCTGGCCGCGTACACCGCCGAGGGCACGCATGGCTGAGCCGGTCGAGCGCACGGGGCACGTCGATACCTTCTGTGCCGACCATCTCCCGCCACTCGAGATCCAGCCGGATTGCAGCTGGGACGGCATTCCCGAGCTCGCGTATCCGCCGCGCCTCAACTGCGCCGTCGAGCTGCTCGACCGCATGGTGGAGGGTGGCAGCGGAGGCCGCCCCGCGATCCGCTACCCAGGCGGCGTGTGGACGTACTCCGAGCTGCTCGCGAATGCGAATCGCATCGCCAACGTGCTGGTCGAGGACATTGGTCTGGTGCCGGGCAATCGGGTGCTCCTCAGGGGAGCGAACACGCCCATGCTCGCGGCATGCTGGTTCGGGGTGCTCAAGGCGGGGGGCGTCGTCATATGCACGATGGCGATGCTGCGTGAACGCGAGCTGCGCTACATCGGCATGAAGGCGCACGTCACGATCGCGCTCACCGATGCGCGTGTGGCCGAGGAATGCGAGACGGCCATCGAGGGGCGGGTGATGCGATTCGGTGGCGAGGGGCCGTCCGACCTCACCGCGCGCATGCGCGCGGTGCCGGCGACCTTTCCGTCATGCGACACAGCAGCGACCGACACGGCGATCATCGCGTTCACGTCGGGAACGACGGGGCAGGGCAAGGGAACGATGCACTCGCATCGCGACATCCTCGCCATCACCGACTGCTTTCCGCGGTACGTGCTCTCCCCCTCGGCCGACGACGTCTTCTGCGGATCGCCGCCACTCGCGTTCACGTACGCGCTCGGCGGACTGCTCCTGTTCCCACTGCGCTTCGGTGCGTGCGCGCTCCTGCTCGAGCAGGCGACGCCGCCGTTCCTGGTCCAGGCAATCGCCGAATACAAGCCGACGGTGTGTTTCACGGCGCCCACGGCGTATCGCGCGATGACGGCGATGCTCGCGGAGCACGACGTGTCGAGCCTCAGGACGTGCGTCTCCGCGGGGGAGACGCTGCCGCTCGCGGTGTTCGAGGCGTGGCGCAGCGCGACGGGGCTCTCGATCATCGACGGCATCGGGGCGACGGAGATGCTGCACATCTTCATCAGCGCATCGGGAGACGACATTCGCCCCGGCTCGACTGGCAAGGTCGTCCCCGGTTACGAAGCGAAGATCTTCGACGACGCCGGCTTTGAGCTCGCACCCGGCAGCATCGGGCGCCTGGCGGTGCGTGGTCCAACTGGCTGCCGCTATCTCAGTGACCTCGATCAGCAACGAAAGTACGTGCAGCACGGCTGGAACCTCACTGGCGACTCGTACATCCGCGACGACGACGGCTACTTCTGGTACCAGGCGCGGACCGACGACATCATCATCTCGTCGGGCTATAACATTGCCGGGCCGGAAGTGGAGAATGTGTTGCTGGAGCACGAGGGTGTGCTCGAGTGCGCGGTGGTCGGCGTCCCGGACGAGGAGCGCGGGCAGCTTGTGAAGGCGTTCGTCGTCCTGCGCCCAGGACACGTGGAGAGTCCCGATCTCGTCAAGGGACTTCAGGATTTCGTGAAGGCGCGCATTGCGCCGTACAAATATCCGCGCGCGGTCGCGATCGTGACGGAGCTGCCGCGCACGAACACGGGCAAGCTCCAACGATTCCGTCTACGGGAAAGTGCGTCATGAAGGATCTCACGCCGAACGACTGGCCGCGGCCAAAAGGATACGCGAACGGCGTGGTCGCGTCGGGGACGATGGTCGTCCTCGCCGGTCAGATCGGATGGAATCCCGTCACGTGCGCGTTCGAGAGCGACGATTTCGTCGAGCAGGTGCGACAGGCGCTGGCGAACGTGGTGGCACTCCTGCACGAAGCCGGCGCCACTCCCGCACACCTCGTGCGCCTCACCTGGTTCATCACCGATCGCGACGCCTATCTCGTGGCTACGCGCGAGATCGGTCGCGTCTATCGCGAGGTCATCGGGGCGCACTTTCCGCCGATGTCGGTCGTCGTCGTCGCGGGCCTGATCGAGACGCGTGCGCGGGTCGAGATCGAGGCGACCGCCGTGATTCCCGCCGGATGACCGAGCAGCACGCGCAGTTCGAGGCGGCCGAGCAGCAGGGGATTCGCGACGAGGTCGCTGCGGGGCGGAAGCCGGTCTGTCCGCGAGACGGCACGCCGATGACCACCCGGTCCATCGGCGGGGGGTCGTTCGGGCTCGGCTATGCGCGGCGGCGGGAGTGGCTCATCTGTCCGGAGTGCCGGCGCAGCGTGATCTTCGACCTCAAGCGGGGGACGCGGAACTAGGCCTGACCGACTAGCTTCCTCCCCAGCCTCATCCCCCAAATAGACCGCATGCTTCTCCAGGATCGCAGCGCCGACTTCGGCGAACGACTGCAATCGAGCTTTAGCCAGGTGTTCGGCGATATCGTCCCTGCGCTGCTGGGCGCCCTCGTCATCCTCTTCGCGGGTTATCTGCTAGCGAAGGTGCTCGAGAAGCTGATCGAGCGCTTCCTGCGCCGCATCCGGCTGAACAAGATGCTCGAGCGCGGCGGGGTGATGCAGGCCGTCGAGCGGTCGGGGTCGCATCTCAACCCCACACGAGTGCTGTCGAACCTCGTGTTCTGGCTCGTGATGTTCGCCGTGATCCTCGTGGCGGCCAACGCGCTTGGGTTGCAGTCGCTCGCGAACGTGTTCTCGGAGCTGGTGAGCTACATCCCGAGCGTGATCGCGGCGATCGTGATCATCCTCGTCGGTATCGTGCTCGGCGGCTTTGTGGGCGGGCTCATCGCGGCGTCCGCTGGTGCCCTGCACGGCGGCCGAGCGCTGGCTCGCGTCGGCCGCGGCGGCGTGATCCTGCTCGCGGTGTTCATGGCGCTCCAGGAGCTCGGCATCGCAACGGACATCGTGACGACGGCGTTCGCCATTCTGTTCGGAGCGATCGCGCTCGCGATGGCGTTATCGTTCGGGCTCGGTAACCGGGAGCTGGCGGGGGAGGTCACGCGCGAGTGGTACCAGCAGTACCGGGCAGAACGCGATGAGGCCGAGAAGCGCGAGCGGGATATCGAGGCGGCAGAGGATGCCGAGCTGGATACCGAATATCCCGAAACGGCGCCAACCGAGGCTGAGGGACGAGAATAGATCGCAGGGTCTCTGCTGGCTCTCGTCAGCTTGGTGGCCGGTTACCGGTAACTGCCCGGATAACCGGTCTTTTCGTGGACAGCCCTCTATCATCCACGATCGATCCAGGTTTCTGGTGAACCGGTAACGGGTGGTTGGTTCCGGGCTGACTGACGTTTTTCGTCCTTCCGTCAGTGACCCGAAACCAACCACCTTCGACCGGCTCACCCAGGAGCTGGATCGATTCGGCCCGACCTCGAGCGCGTCCAAGAAAGGACCGGTTATCCGGGCAGTTACTGGTTGACCGAGCTACCGAACAGAGGCCAAAGCAGCGAACACCTCGCCGTGATCGAACCGATGTGGGCAGCATGACTGCAAGTCGTTGATAATCAATGAGTTATAGATTGCTGGAATCCTTGCTTTCCCCCGGATTTCAGGCTACTTTCCAAGTCTGTACTCCCGCCCACAATCGTTTCATCCATGACCTCTCCGAACAACCGGGAGCGGATCCTTCCGCGCCTGATCGACGACGAGATTCGCGAGTCGTTCATCAACTACTCGATGAGCGTGATCGTCTCGCGCGCACTGCCCGATGTGCGCGATGGCCTCAAGCCGGTGCATCGTCGCGTGCTGTATGCGATGAACGAGTTGGGGCTTGTGCCGGGCCGCCCGTTCAAGAAGTGCGCGACCGTCGTCGGCGACGTGCTCGGCAAGTACCACCCGCATGGCGACAGCAGCGTCTACGACGCGCTCGTCCGGATGGTACAGGACTTCTCGCTGCGCTATCCGCTCGTGGACGGCCAGGGAAACTTTGGCTCCGTCGAGGGCGATCCCGCCGCCGCGTACCGGTACACCGAGGCCAAGCTCGCGCCCATCGCGATGGAGTTGCTCTCGGATATCGACAAGAGCACCGTCGACTTCGTCCCCAACTTCGACGACCGGCTCGAGGAGCCGAGCGTCATGCCCGCGGGCATCCCGAACCTGGTGGTCAACGGATCGTCGGGTATCGCGGTCGGCATGGCCACGAACATCCCGCCGCACAACCTGCGCGAGACGATCGCCGCGATCATCCACCTGATCGACAATCCCGACATGACCGTGTCGGACGTACGGAAGTTCATCAAGGGGCCGGACTTCCCCACCGCCGGCTACATCTACGGTCGCGAGGGCATCAAGGACTATCAGGAGACGGGCCGTGGGCGCATCGTGATGCGCGCGCGGGCGGTGATCGAGGAGAAGGAGTCGTCGAAGAAGTCGCAGATCGTCGTCACCGAGATTCCGTACCAGGTCAACAGCGCCAGGCTGCTCGAGAACATCGCGGACCTCGTGCGCGACAAGAAGCTCGAGGGTATCTCGGACCTCCGGAACGAGAGCGATC